>SLOV01000145.1 GCA_007132345.1 Kiritimatiellia bacterium | reverse complement strand
GTGGTCTCTCCGCCGCGATCCGGTCGCACGAACTTTCCTGGCCGCCCCCGCGTTGCTGCTCTTTGGCTTCTACGCCTTCTTCCCGCCGCACCGACGGTATATGCTCTCGATGCTCTTGTTTCTGGCGCCTCTTGCCGGTTTCGGGCTGGCGAGGGTGATCGACTTGGTCTCGGCAAGGCTCCATCGCCATGGGGGGGCTGTTCCGCGAGAGGCGCTCTCCCGTGTCGTGGCCGGGCTACTTGTGTTGCTGCTTCTGGTGCATGCCGCCTCCGTGCAGCCGTGGGGGCGGCGGATCGGGC
Organism: Kiritimatiellia bacterium; assembly: GCA_007132345.1. Lineage (GTDB taxonomy): Bacteria > Verrucomicrobiota > Kiritimatiellia > SLOV01 > SLOV01 > SLOV01. The sequence goes on along the minus strand of SLOV01000145.1, from coordinate 3,484 downwards.
GCCGCGAGGTGGAGCGACTCCTCGCCGCCTGCGCCGAGTTTGCCGAGCCCGGCGATGCCTTTTACACGGAGCGCGCCTGCCGCTGGATCAGCAATGCCCTGGCCATCTATAGCGGGTTTCGTGTCGACCTCGATCCGGCCGAACTGACGGCGCATCTGGATGCCGGCCGCAATGCGTTCTTCCTGAAGCCGCTGGATGCCGCCGCTTTCTATCCGGCCGATTTACAGCGATTCCCGCTCCCCGAAGAGACGCAGTGGCACGATCGACTCGATCTCTTTTCCGTCTCGGTGCATCCCGGGCACCGGCACTATCTCGATTTTGCGGACGCCCAGTTCCACGTCCTGCACTTGCGCCCCTGGAGTCAGCGGCGGCTGCGGGCGGATCTGCCGCCGCGCGCCGGCGGGCCGTATCTGGTCTGGCTGGATGTGCGTGGCAGCGACCCGGCCGCGCCCAAGACCGTTCGATTTCTGGATCGTGAAAGGCAGGCCCTGGGAGAATGGCTCTGGCCAGAGGGCAACGGAATGGCGGCGGTGATCCTGCCGGAGGAGCCGATGGCCCAGCCGGGCCTTTCCATCGAAATCCATTCCAGCGAACCGCTTCCCACGCGCGTGGTCTCGGGCTATATGGCGCTGGGCCGAGAGCTTCGCTTCGATCTGACGGCCGCTCGTAATCTCTCTGTGGAGCGATGGTTCAGCCCCGACATGCCTTCGCTTCCTCCCGCTGCACGAGCATGGCATCATCCGGTGCTGGCTGGTCCAGAGACGGTCTTTCATGTTCCGCCGGTGCTGGGGCCTCCTGCAGAGATCGAGGTGCTGCTGGTCTTGCGCCTGATCGGCAATCTTTCCGGACCCGCCATGATCGTGAACCGCATCAACGGCCGGGAACTCTCGCGCAACGCCCTGCGACCTGGGCAGGCCCGGCAATGGAATTCCTTTGTTGTGCCCGCTGCCGGGAGTGGGGATACTCCGCGCCGTGTTCGGATGCATCTGGAGGGTCTGCACCCTGCGGAGGTGCATCTGCGCATCGAAGAGGTCCGCGTGCGGGTACACGCCGCGGACCCCGCGCGAGAAGCTGTTTTACATCGAACGCATCATGAGGATCTTGCTGCTTTCCTGGAATTTTCCGCCGACGATCGGCGGCATTGAATATGTGGTGGGCCATCTCTACGAGGGGCTCCTGCGCAGAAAACACGCCGTTGAGGTCATCACCTCTCATGCGCCCGAGGCGGAGGCCAATCCGTCGGAGGTGCAGCGTGCCTCCCGGCCGGGCCTCGCGGCCTATCTGCTCTTTGCCTTGCGCCGGGGCATCACCGCCTGCCGCCGCGCCCGCCCGGATGTCATCGTCTGCGGCTCGGTCGTACCCGCCCCGGTTGCCTGGCTGCTTTCCCGTTTTTTCCGTGCGCCTTTTGTGGTGCTCCTGCACGGCAGCGACCTCTTGCAGCCGGGCCGTCTCTATCAACGAACCATTCGTTTCCTGCTGGCGCGCGCCTCCCGCCTGACCGCGAATAGCGCACAGACGCGCGATCTTCTGGAGACGCACGGATTCCGAACCGGACCCGTCGATGTCGTGCATCCGGGCGTGGATGTACAAGCCTTCGCCCGCCGGCCGGAACATGGCGCTACAGAGATCCTGAACGATATCGGGGACCGCCCCGTGCTCCTCACCGTGGGCCGCCTGGTGCAACGCAAAGGGCATCTCCCCTTCATTGAGGAGGCGATGCCGCGCCTGGTAGAACATTTCCCGGACCTCCTCTTCCTGATCGTCGGCGACGATGCCACCCGCTCGCTGGTGCATGCGGAGCGAATGCGCGACCGGATCGCTGCCGCCATCGAGCGGCTGGGCCTGCGGGAGCATGTCCGCCTGCTGGGCACCCTGCCGAACGAGGAGGATGTGGTGGCACTCTTTTTCCGCGCCGACCTCTTTATCCTGCCCTGCCTCGATACCCCTGGCGATATGGAAGGCTTCGGCATCGTGTTTCTCGAAGCGGCCCTTGGCCAAACCCCGACGGTCGCCACGCGTGTGGGTGGGATTCCAGAGGCGGTGGTGGACGGCGAGACCGGCCTGTTGACGGCGCCGGGCGATACCGATGCCCTGGTTGAGGCCATTACGCGGCTGCTGCGAGATCGGGACCTGCGCGAGAAGATGGGCGCGGCCGGCGAGCGGCGGGCGCGCACGGAGTTTTCGTGGGACAACATCTGTGCCCTCTACGAAGAGAGTTTCCGCCGTTGTCTTCCACCCACCGCGTTGCGGCCGGAGGACACAACGTGAGGCAGATCGATCCGGACCGGCTGATTTCCCGCATCTTCGCCGAGCGGCCCGCGCGGGTGGTTGCGCTGCTGCTCATCCTCTATGGCGTGCTGAGCCTCTTCCACCTGTACACCGCGGGCCGCAGCGGGGTGGTGACTGCCGATCCGTATACCTATCTGACGTTTGCCCGCAGCCTTGCGGAGGGCAGCATGCAGTTCCCTGGCGTCCTCGGCGAGGCCATGCAGACATTCGCGGAGAACGAGGGCGTGGTGAGCGGGCCGATCTGGAACGTGAACCTGCTTCCGGATGGAACGCCTGTTTACACGGTTGCCGTGGGCTATCCTCTGTTTCTCGCCGCCATGTTCAGGCTGGGCGGGTATTGGCTCTATACGCATATCAATCTCCTGTTGCTCGGGCTGGTGCTGGTGCTGTTCCTGCTCTGTGTTCGGGAGGGATTGAAGGGGTCACTCTTTGCCTGGTGCGTCGGTGGCATGGCTTGCATCCTCCTGATGCGCTCGCACCCCTATTCCTGGCTTCGGTTCTCGTATCCATGGCGAGAACCTTTGTATCTGGTCTGCCTGCTTGGCTCTTTCCACGCCCTGCAACGCTTCGGAAAGGGCGGCCGCCTGCGCTGGGTGGCGCTGGCTGGCCTGCTGCTCGGCTATTCGGTGGCCGTGAAGGAGGTCAATGCGATCTATGGCCCCATCTTCGGTCTCTTTCTGCTTTGCACGCCGGGGTTTCGCGGCCATTCGCGGAAGCTGGCCGTCCTGGCCCTCTTCGTGGTCACCGGCTTGATCGGCACCGCGCCGATTCTGATCCAGAACCTCCTGACCACGGGCCACCCGCTCCTGAGCCTGCAGATGGTCCGGGAAACGCAGCCCTACGCGGATGTCGGCCATTCCTCGATCACCCCCCTGCTTGTCGCAAGAAACATTCGCCTCTATGCGCAGCTCTATCGGACCTTTCCGATGTTCGCCATTCCTTTCGTTGGTGTCGCCGTGGTGGGGCTCTGCGCGTCGCTGCGCACCGGCCTGGGGCGCACGATGGCGGGGCTGTTGGTGGTGCATCTTTTCCTTTATCTGCAGTGGGGCGGCTATGACGTGCGCCACATGTACCCCGCGCATTTGCCGTATGCCCTCTTTCTGGCGTGGGGCTTTGCGTGGCTGGCCCGGCAGATCGCCGACCGGGTTCCGGGCCTGGGCCGCTTTCGCAACGGGGTGCTGCTGGTGCCCCTCTT
>SLOV01000148.1 GCA_007132345.1 Kiritimatiellia bacterium | reverse complement strand
GCCCCGACCTTGCGCTGGCGGGCTCGTGTAACTCGCCCCTCCATGCCCATAAGCGTTCGGTGCCCATGACTGGAGGGCGGAGTTATACGAACGTGAGTCCCCCCGTTGGTGGGACAACGTCCCTCCTCACGGGGGACGCCGCCAACGCCTGGTATGGGGCGCATTGCCCCGACCTTGCGCTGACGGGCTCGCACGCATCGCCCCTCCACGAGCCAATCTTGACAAGGAAAGCCCGCACCGTAGAGTGCCCGCATGCCACGACTCCCCCCATGGATCCGCCTGCAGATGCGGGCCGACTCGCAGTTCGCGGAGGTCGATACCCTCGTCAACCGGATGCTGCTCAATACCGTCTGCCAGGACGCGAAATGCCCGAATATTCATGAGTGCTGGGGGCGGGGCACCGCCACGTTCATGATTCTCGGCGAAACCTGCACGCGCGCCTGCACCTTCTGCGCCGTCAACTCCGGGCGCCCGGCCCTGCTCGATCTCGATGAGCCGCGCCGTGTGGCCGAGGCGGCGGCGCGCATGAACCTGACCTATGTGGTTGTCACCAGCGTGGCGCGGGACGACCTGCCGGATGGCGGCGCGCGGTTGTTTGCGGATACCATCCTGGCCCTGCGCGAGGCGAAGCCGGACATCGGCGTCGAAGTGTTGATCCCCGATTTCGGCGGGAACGAGCGATCGATGGAAATCGTCCTGGACGCGCGGCCGGATGTCCTGAACCACAACGTGGAAACGGTGCGTCGCCTCCAATCCGTCATCCGGCCACAAGCGGCTTATGGCCGAACGCTCGCCGTCTTACAGGCGGCCGCACGCCGCTCGCCAGGCGTCGTTGCGAAGTCAGGGATTATGCTGGGCCTCGGCGAGACCGAGATCGAGATCGAAGAGACGCTGCGCGACCTGCTGGAGGCCGGTTGCGAGTTGCTGACCATGGGCCAGTATCTGCGTCCGACACGGCACCATGCGCAGGTCGATCGCTTTGTCGAGCCAGCCGAGTTCGATGCCTGGGCCCGGCGCGGCGAGGAGATGGGCTTTAAGGCAGTCGCTTCCGGGCCCATGGTCCGTTCCTCCTACAAAGCCGATCAACTCCTGCTCTCCGCGCGCATGGCGGCCGCCATTTGAATCTACCCCGGCGAAGAATATGTCGGCTCTCTCCATCAGGCTCCTGGTTGTTATCCCCGCCTATAACGCCGCGCGGACCGTCGGCGAGGTTGTCAGCGGGCTGGCCGCGTTCCAACACGATGTGCTGGTCGTCGATGACGGTTCGCGTGACGGCACAGCGGAAGCGGCTTCCCGAGCCGGTGCACGCGTCGTGCGGCTCGAAAGAAACCAGGGCAAGGGCCGCGCCTTGCAACGCGGTTTCGATCTGGCGGTGCGCGAGGGTTTCGATGCCGTAGCGACGCTGGACGCAGACGGCCAGCATGCCCCGGACGAGCTGCCCCGCTTTCTCGATGCGTTCCGCAACGGCGCCCGTGTGGCCGTTGGCAATCGCATGAGGCACCCCGGCGAGATGCCGCTACTACGCCGCCTCACTAATCGCTTCATGAGCCGGTTGCTGTCGCGTCTGGCGGGCCAGCCGATTCCCGATACGCAGAACGGGTTCCGCCTCTATGCCGCCGAAATTATTCGCGAGGTGCGTACCCGTTCCGGCGGATTTGCGGCGGAATCCGAAATGCTGCTGCGTATTGCTGCGCGGGGCATTCCGATCGCTTCCGTCCCCGTCAGCTCACTCTATCGGAGCGAGCACAGCGCCATACAGCCTTGCATAGACACGCTCCATTTCTTTCGTATGCTCCGCGAATTCAGGAAGGAATCGAAAATATGAACCTTGCTCCCTCAACGGCGTCGACCGAAACGCCTGCCCCTTTGCTCCTTGTGCGCAGTGCCCTTGGCGGCCTGCTGATGGGGTTGGCCAACCTGGTGCCGGGCATCAGCGGCGGCACCATGCTGCTGGCCGCGGGCGTCTACACTTTCTTCATCGACGCCATCGCGGAGATCACCACGTTCAAATTCAAGAGGCGTTCACTACTTGTTCTCGGCGGTGTGGTCGCAGCGGCTGCCATCTCGATTCTGCTACTCGCCGGGCCGGTCAAGGATCTGGTCGTGGATCGGCGCTGGGTGATGTACAGCCTCTTCATTGGCCTGACGCTGGGCGGCATTCCGGTGATCTGGCGCATGATCGGCCGTCCGGGAACCGCTGTCTGGGTGGGCGCCCTGGTCGGATTCCTGTTGATGGGGGCCTTGGCGCTTGCCCAGCAACGGGGCGCGGGCACGGAAGGGAGCGGTGCGGGCAGTTTCATTGGGTTGTTTGTGGCCGGCGTGGCTGGGGCCAGCGCCATGATTTTACCGGGTGTCAGCGGCGGTTACCTGCTCCTTGTGCTGGGTCAGTATATCCCGATTCTCAGTGGCATCGACGCGTTCAAGGACGCCCTGCGTGCCTTTGATATTGGCGCCATCTTCGGTGTCGGGCTCTCGGTGATCCTGCCGGTGGGCCTGGGCGTGTTGATCGGTGTTGTTGTCATCAGCAATCTCCTCCGCTACGTGCTGCATCGCTTCGAGAAGCCGACCCTCGGCATTCTGCTCGGGCTTTTGCTCGGCGCAGTGGTGGGCCTCTGGCCCTTTCAACAGGGCATTCCGCCGGTGGCGGGGGATACGGTCAAAGGCGTCGTTCTGACGGAGGTAACGGCTCCCGAGGTGGACCCCGACGACTGGCCCACCGCCTACTTCCGTCCCACCGCGGCACAATGCGGTGGCGCGCTCGGTTTGATTGTTATCGGTTTCCTGTGTACGGTGGTCATCAGTCGCATCGGCAGCGACGGACGCGCGCGCCCGCGCCAGACCGCCGGGAACCCCTCATGAGTGATCAAGAAGCCTTCGATTTCTGGTACGCCCTGAAGCATACCCAAACGGTATTGTTGCCGCAGTCCCGCCTGGAGACCTTCGGCAACACGGTGATTCATTACCATATCCTGAGCGAACTCATGGATACGGTCGGGCAGGTTCGCGTGCGCGAGGGGCGCATGACCGCGCAGCGCCCGCAAATCCTGACTCCTGCCGAGCTGGCCAAGACGGTGCTGGACGGGTTCGGTGCGGATGCGGAGGAATATGCGGCATGGCTGCGCGATCACGAGCAGCAGATTGCCGGTTTGCTCTATGGCTTCGTGATCACCAAACAGGAGACCAGCAGCGAAGTCGTCACAGGGAGCATAGAGGAGGTCTCGGACCGCGTGACGGAGCGGGTTCGCGAATCACAGGACCCCCTGGCCGCGGTCATGCTCGGCGTCGAGAAGCCCTGGGAGGTCTGTCTCATCAAGCTGATGGTCGAAGTCTCGCAGCAATCGTTTCTGCATAACTGGCAGACGATGCAGCAGAAGGCCGCGCAGGAGGAGGCGGAACGCCGCGGCGCCTTGAAGGAGCAACTGGAGGCCGACTTCCGTCGCGCGGCAGAGCACCCAGGCCTGATCCAGCAACTCGGCGCGAAGTTGCAGAAGCTCGGGCTTTTCGAAGAGTATCAGGAGCGCTTCTTCGACCTCGTACGAAAGCGGCATTAGTTGGGCTATCTTGGCCAAGGTGCGCACTTGCTGGCGGAGGATGGGCATGTGCAAAGCACTGCCCGTCACCCGGAGCCTATCAGCCATCGACGCGTTGATGGACGGTCTACAAGACCGTCCTCCGCCAGCAGGTGCGCACATGTTGGCGGAGGATGGGCATGTGCGAAGCACTGCCCGTCACCCGGAGCCCATCAGCCATCGGCGCGCTGATGGACGGTCTACAAGACCGTCCTCCGCCAGCAGG
>SLOV01000024.1 GCA_007132345.1 Kiritimatiellia bacterium | reverse complement strand
GGACCGCTACATCTTCGCGAAGGACCGCGTCCGCTTCGTCGGCGAACAGGTGGCCGCGGTGATTGCGCGCGATCCGGCCACCGCCAAGCGCGCGGCCGCGCTGGTCGAAGTGAAATACCGGCCCCTGCCCTTCGTGCTCGACCTGCAGGAAGCGCTCGGCGACGACGCGCCGCTGGTGCATCCGGACCTGGGCAACTACGATCACTGCGCCTGGTTCTTCCCGCGCGCGAACACGAACATCGCGCACTGGCGCAAGACCCGGAAAGGCGACATCGACAAGGGTTTTGCGGAGGCCGACTTCATCCTCGAAGACACCTACACCGTGCCGCGTTACGCCCACTGCGCCATCGAGACGCACTGCATTGTGAGTCTGTACGACCACAGCGGACGGCTCACGCTCTGGTCGTCGTCTCAATCGCCGTTCACGCAGCGGAACGTCTTCGCGAACGCCCTGGCGCCGCTCGGTTTGTCGCACCAGGACATCCGGGTCATTACGCCCAATGTCGGCGGCGGGTTCGGCGGCAAGGCCGGGGTTTCCATGGAGATTATGGGCGCGGTGCTTGGCCTGGCGGTGAAGGGCCACCCCGTGAAATTGCGATGCACGCGCGCGCAGGAGTTCTACAACACCTACCAGCGCCAGGGCGTCATCGCCCGCATCAAGCTGGGCGCGCGCAAGGACGGCACGCTCGTGGCCATCGACCACAAACTGCACTGGGACGCCGGGGCCTATGTCGAGTATGGCGCCAACGTGGTGAATGCCGCCGGGCTTTCGGCCACCGGCCCCTACCCCATTCCGAATGTCAGCATCGATTCCGTCTGCACCTACACGAACCTGCCGCCCGGCGGGCCATATCGCGGTTTCGGCTATTCCGAGTTCCTGTTCGGACTCGAATCGCACATCGACCGGCTCGCCGAGAAGATGGGCATGGACCCGGTCGAGATGCGTCGCATCAACGCCATTAAGGAAGGCGACACCCTCGCTTATGGCGGCAAGATGAATCCGAGCGGGCTGCGCGAGGCTATCGACCTGGTTGCCGACGAAATCAAGTGGGGCAAGAAGACGAAGCCGTCGGGACCGAACAAAGCGACCGGCAAGGGTTTTGCCACGTTCTGGAAGGCCCCGGCCATGCCGCCGAACGCGGCCTCTTCCGCCTTCCTGAAGTTCAACGAAGACGGCAGCCTCAACGTGCTGATCTCTGGCATGGACATCGGGCAGGGCCTGTTGACGGTCATGGCGCAGATTGCCTCCGAGGTGTTAACGGTGCCGATCGAGCGGATCCGGGTCGAAACGCCGGACACGGACCGGAACCCGTATGAGTGGCAGACGGTTGGCTCGCACGTGACGTGGGGCTGCGGCAACGCGGTGAAGTCCGCGGCCGAGGAAGCGCGCGACAAGATCTTTACCACCGTACACCGGGCGCACGGATTACCGATCAAGGACCTCTACCTGGAGGCGGAGACCGTGCGCTGTCGTGGCAAGAAGGCGTTTGTGTTGCCACTGCGCGACTTCGTGATCAACGGGATCATGACGCCGGGCGGTCAGTTCCGCGGCGGGCCGATCATGGCGAGCGGCATGTTCATGCCCGAGTTCACGTCGGCGCTAAGCGACCCCGAGACGAGCCAGGGCGGCAAGCCGAACGTGCATTACACCGTCGGCGCCGCCGCGGTGGATATCGAGATCGATCGCGACACCGGCAAGATCGACGTGCTCAAGGTGGCGATCGCGATTGATGTGGGCAAAGCCATCAACCCCGACCTGATCAAGGGGCAGGTGGTGGGCGGCATGGTGCAGGGACTGGCTACGGTGCTGTATGAAGACATGCGATACGGGAAGGATGGCAAATTGCTGAACGCCAACTTCACCGACTACAAGATTCCGACCGCCCTGGATGCGCCGAAGAAGATTGTGCCAATTCTGATTGAGGTCGCGCAGCCGGACGGACCCTATGGCGCGCGGGGTGTAGGCGAGCATACGATGATCCCCGCGGCCCCCATGATGGCGAACGCCATCTACAATGCGTTGGGTCTGCGTCTCACCAGCATGCCGCTCACGGCCGAAAAGGTTTGCCTGGCCATGAACGGCATCGATTACGACTCCGTGAAGGGCGAAACGATGGGGCTCTGTTTCATGGGCGACGCCCGCGCCTACACGTTCAGCACCGGCAAGACGACGTAGGGGGGCAGAGGGTGGTCGGTGGTCAGTGAACACTGAAAAGCGAGGCACGACAAAGGGCGGCGGTCCGTTCCCTCAGCCCCGCTGAACACTGACCACTTGCCTCCCCCCCCCCCTCCCCCCATTGACACAGGCGCCCGCGCCGAATACTGTACATATGAACAGCACTCTTTTGAGCCTGGAGCCCTCATGCCCGGAAACCGGCAAATCGTCCATCTCGATGCCGACGCCTTCTTCGCCTCGGTCGAACAGGCCGCTGATCCGCGCCTGCGCGGCAAACCGATCGCCGTGGGCGGCGAAAAACGGGGCATCATCGCTGCCGCCTCCTACGAGGCGCGCCGGTTCGGCATCCATTCCGCCATGCCGACCGCCCGCGCCCGGAAACTCTGCCCGCAGCTCATCCTGCTGCCGGGCGACTTCGAGAAGTACGAACAGTTCTCGCGCTGGATGTTTTCGTATGCCTACGACTTCACGCCCTACGTGGAAGTCAGCTCGATCGACGAAGGCTATATGGATGTAACCACCTGCCGGAAGCCGCCCGCGGAAGTGGCCGACACACTGCGGCGCGCGATCCGGCAATCGCTGAAAATCCCCGTCAGCGAGGGGCTGGCCGGCAACAAGCTGGTGAGTCAGATCGCCTCGAAATGCCGGAAGCCCGCCGCCTTCGTCGTGGTGCCGCCCGGCGAGGAAAAACCGTTTCTGCATCCCCTCCCCAACCACTGGCTGCCGGGCATCGGGCCGCAAGCGGCGCGGCGCATGAACGCCGCCGGGCTGGCGACCATCGGCCAGATCGCGGCGACGCCGGTGGAGTTTCTGGAACTTGTGTCCGGTTCATCCGCCCCGCAACTGAACGCCTTCGCCAACGGCATCGACGAGCGCCCCCTCATCCTGGAAGCCGCGCCCGCCAAATCCTACAGCAAGCAGGAAACCTTCGAGCGGGACATCACCGACGAAGCCCTGGTCGAGGCCGTCCTCAAGGGCATGGCCGACCGGCTCATGCAGAGCGTGCGCCACGACGGTAAGGCCATCCGCACTCTCACCGTAAAAGTGCGCTACAACGACTTCGCCGAAGACCAGCGCAGCGAGAGCCTGTACGAACCGACGGACCTGGAGAGCGACATCTACGGACGGTTGCGTCCGATGCTGAAAGCGGCATGGCGACGGCGGGTGAGCCTTCGTTTGGTGGCGCTCCGCTTTTCCAACATCTACGACGCCGTTGCGCCGATGGAACTGGAACTCTGGCCGACGTCGCAGCAGCGCCAGACGCGCCGCGAGCTGGCCGGTGTGGTGGACCGGCTCCGCGAAACCCGCGGCCGCTACGTGGTCATGCGCGGCCATGACTTGCTGCTACGGACACCTACGCCAGAGCAGCCACTGGTCCAAGCCACGCGCCCCACACCGTGCGCCGCTCCGCGCCACACTCCCGCCGCCCCGCCGCCGCTGCTGCATGTGCATAGCCATTACTCCTTTCTCGACTCGACCCTCTCCCCACGTGCGATTGCCGATCTCGCCGCCCGGCAGGGATTCCCGGCCGTGGCCATGACGGACACCGGCAACCTGCACGGCCTCGTGCCCTTCCAGCAGAGCGCGACCAGCGCGGGCCTGCGCCCCATCCCCGGCGCGGAGGTGCAGGTG
>SLOV01000049.1 GCA_007132345.1 Kiritimatiellia bacterium | reverse complement strand
TAGGGCAGCATGATACGGGAGAGGCGCAGCACCGTGGCCGTCATGCCGGTGGGCTCGGCCCAGAGCAGGCCGGCGGTTGCGAGAAGAACGCCGGCCAGGGTCAGTAGCGTGAGGACGACGGCGAGCAGGGACAAGACCCGATGCGCCAGGTGCCAGGCAGCGGCCAGTCCCTCCTTGGCCCGGGTGTCGATGAAGACAGGAATGAAGGCGGCGGAGAGGGCGCCTTCCCCGAAGAGCCGCCGGAAAAGGTTGGGAAGCGTGAAAGCGATGACGAAGCCGCCCATGGCCTGCGAGGTTCCGAAAAATCCCGCCATGAGCACATCGCGGACCAGGCCGAGAAACCGGCTGAGCAGCGTGAAGACGCCCACGATGCCGACGGAAGTGACAAGTCGATTACGTTCCACGATAAAATCTCAGGTTCCGTCTATCAGGAATAGAGTGGCAGCCTAAAACAGGATGTCATACTTTCTGTCGAACTGGCGCAAGGCATCGCGCAGTGCATTTCGCACCACTTCCGGAAAGGCAGGGTGGATGTAGATTTGTCGATAGATCTGCTGCGCGGTGAGGTTCGCAGTGGCGGCGAGCACCAACTCCTGAATCATGGTGGACGCCTCTTCGCCGACAAGATGTGCGCCTTTGAGCAGACCCGTCTCCCTTTCGAAAATCAGTTTGGCCAATCCGATTTCCAGGCCACGGGCCAAGGCCATGGTACAGGAGGTATAGGCCGCCTTACCAATCACGACAGGCACGCCCCGCTTTTCGGCCTCCTCTTCGGTCCAGCCGACCGAAGCGATTTCCGGATGCGTGAAGACGGCGCTTGGCATGGGCGGATATTCGATGGGCGGCGGGCTTACCGAAAAGAAATGCGCCTGCACCCAGTATTCGGCCTCGAAATTCACGCTGTGTCGGAAGAGAAAGTTGCCGGCCACGTCGCCAATGGCGTAAACGCCCGAGGCCGTGGTTTGGAGCCGGTCGTCCACTCGAATAAAACCGCCCTCGTCCGTTTCTATCGACGTATGTTCGAGCCCCAGCAAGTCGCTATTCGGGCGGACACCCGTCGCCACCAGCAGCGCATCGGCTTCCAGAGCGCGGTGTTCACCGTCCGCGCTTTCCGTTTCGATCAGAAATTGGCTCTGCTCGTAGTCCACGCCGCGCACGGTGGTGAATTCGAGAATCGTTTTGCCGGGGAAGAAGCCTTTCTTGAAGACCTCCACAATCTCCTGATCTTCGCGCCGGAGGAAGGTGGTTCGTGCGATGAAGGTAACATCACTGCCAAACCCTGCATAGGCGCCACCCAGTTCGGCGGCGATGTAACCGCTGCCGAGGACGGCCAGGCGGGGCGGAACCTCGCGCGCACGCAGCGCTTCGGTACTGGTGAGAAACGGCGTGTCGGCCAAGCCAGGAATGGACGGAATCTTGGGGCGTGAGCCAGTGGCAATCACGATCCGCGGAGCGGTGAGCCGCTGGTCGCCTACCTGCACCTCGTGGTCGGCGAGAAAACGGGCCTCGCCCCGGTAATAGTCAACCGTTTCGGCCCGTTCGTAGTGAGTGTCGATCGAACTCGACAGATCATCCGTATAAGCATTGATGCCCGCCAGCAGGGCCTCGAAATCGACGGATTGAATTTCCGCCCGAATCTGGAGTCGGTTCAGTTCGCGAATCCGTTGAAGTTGCCCTGCCGGATGAATGAGCATCTTGCTGGGGATGCATCCCCGGTTCAGACAGGTGCCTCCTGCCTTATCCTTCTCAATCAATGCGACGCGGCGGCCAAGTTTCGAGAGCGCGCTGGCAATCTTGGCGCCACCGCCGGTGCCAATAATGATGACTTCGTAGGTTTGCATGGCCGGGCCAACCGTTCTTCAGGAAGAAGCGTGCGAGACTACAGGCGCTTGATGGCCTGTCAAGTGGTGCGAAGCATGCAGGCCCTGCTCAATAGCGGCCAGCACCCACTCCGCGGGCAGCGACTGCATGCAGCGCGTGGGCTCTGTGGGATCATCGTTACACCCTTCCCGCCCGCAGCCAACACAGGGTTCGGGGTGCTGAACGAGACTCACATTGCCGACACGCTGACAACCGCGGCGCACAAACGGCGGGGTCGGGTCCGTATAGCCCACGGGCCAATGACTCCAATATACGAATTCGCTGGGTCCGAAAAGAACCACACAGGACGTTCCGGTCGCCGCCGCGAGGTGCGTGATTCCCGTGTCGGGACCGGCGTAGACCGCTGCGCCCCGCAGCAGTTCGGCAATCTGTGGCAGGGAGAGTTGACTGCTCGCATCCAGAAGCGCATCTCTGGGCAGCCCCGACGCAATGGCGCGCAGGATCCGCTCCTCTTCACCCACGCGTGCACCGGTCATGACAGTTCGAAGACCCCGGCCATGCAGATGCCGGACCACCGCCTGCCACCCGGCAACCGTCCAGTTCTTGTAGCGATTGCGGGCGCAGGGATGAACAACCGCATAGGGTGTCGTCGCCGGATCGAAGGGTAGCCATCGGAGCATCGCCTCCCGCGCCTCCGGACTGCAGGAAGGTGGGACCAGCGTGTAGTCCGGTGAAATGCCCAGCGGTTCGAGAAGGCGCAGGCCGTGCAGCACCGCATGCGTGGACAGGTCCAGCGGGACGCGGTGCTGGATCGCCCACTTGACCCAGAGATGGCCTCCGGTCTCCTGCTCCACATGGGCCGCGCGAAATGGGGCCGCCAGCCAGGCATGGAATAAGGAGCGATCGCCAGAGCGGGTGGAGAGCGCGCAGGAATAACAGTTCCGCAACCGGGCCAGCCATTGTGCCTGCCTGTGCCACCCTGCTGTACGCGGGGCGGAGAGCACGCTTCGTACATCAGCGTTGCCGATGAGGATATCCCCCCGCCCCTCGGGAACCAACACATCGATCGCCAACCCCGGGTGCGCCCTGCGCAGGGAGCGAAGAAGCGGTGTTGCCAGCAGAATGTTTCCAATGCCGGAGCCCGCAATGATCAGAACCGGCTTGGCAAGAGAGAGCGATCCATTCATGTGTAGTCAATGGAGGGGCAGTTGGGCGACATGATAGACCCTGCACTTGCGGACTGTAAAGGGTGTCCTGAAAACCGGGTAAGTGGCTGCTTCAGCATGGACCTTGCCGCGCGGATGGACTAGCCTCCTGCCTCCCATTCAGTCCCATGAAGATCCGTCTCCTTTTGCTCAAGACCATCTGCCACGCTTTTGCCGCGGTGCCGCTGCGGGCCGCGCTGGCGGTGGGGCGTGGATTGGGCATCATCGCCGCTTGTATCGTGCGTCATCGCCGTCGGGAAACCGTCGAGCGGATTCAGCGCTGTTTCCCCAAGAAATCCCGCGCCGAATGTGAGGCCATCTACCGCGGCATGTTCCGGAACCTGGGCATGAACATCGTCGAGATGCTCCGGCTCTCGGTCCTCGGCACCGACGACCTGCTGCCGCGTGTCGAGTTCCACGGACAAGAGAATCTTCACGAAGCGTTGCGTTCCGACGGATGGGGGAGCCTCGCCCTCATGGCCCACATTGGCAACTGGGAGTTCTGCGGAGCAGTGGCATCGCTGCTGGAGGAGCAAGTCAGCGCGGTGGTCAAACCGATGCGAAATCCGGTGCTGCAGGAGTACCTGAAGCGGACAAGGGAACGCATGGGGGGGAGTTTGCTACCGCATCATAACTCGTTTAAGGAATGCCTGCGCCGACTGAAAGCCGGTTCCCACATCGCGGTAATCCTCGACCAGAACCGGAGTAGGGAGCAGGGCGTTTTTGTGGAGTTCTTCGGGCAACCCGCGTGCACTTCGCCGGGGCTCGCGCTGCTTTCGGCGCAGTCGGGTTCTTCGGTACTGCCGCTGTTCGACATCCGCGATGCAGACCCGACACGGCACCATCTCCACTTGCTTCCGGCCATTCCACCATGCAGCGGCCGGAAGATCGAGGCGCTCACCGAAGCCACGCAGATCTACACGCAGCGGATCGAAGAGATGATCCGCAAGTACCCGGAACAGTGGATCTGGCTACACCGTCGCTGGAAGACCAAACCACCTGCGCCGGAAGCGTCGGAACCCTGACCGATCTTGGCGAGCGATGCGTATTCTCTTCTTATCCGAAGGCCTCGATCGCCCGGAGGCCCACTCAATCGCAGGGCTTCAGCAGGCGGGGCTCGAGGTCTATGCCATGCTACCGCCCGACGAACCCTTCGCGCCCTTTCTCGGCGAGCAGGGCGTCACGACGATCCCACTTCAACTCAGGGGCCGCTTCGATCCGGTCGCCATTCGTGCCATCCGCGGCGCCGTGAAGGAGACCGGCTGCGATGTCGTGCATGCCCTCCGCAACAATCGGCCCGTCGCGAACGCCCTCTTCGCGGTGCGTGGCCTGCCGGTGAAACTCGTCTGTTATCGGGGCACCATGGGCAACCTGCATCGGTGGGATCCTGGCTCGCGTCTCACATACCTGAGCGGGCGCCTGGACCGGATCGTTTGCGTTTCAAACGCGGTACGCGCTTATCTCGAAGAGTTGCGGATTCCGCCAAACAAGTTGGTCACGATCTACAAGGGCCACGATCCGGCATGGTACCAGCAAGCGGGAAAGGCGGATCTAACTACCTTCGGCGTTCCACCCGGGTCGCTCGTCGCGGGATGTGCCGCAAACATGCGCCCGCTGAAAGGAGCGGATGTACTGGTCCGCGCGCTGGAGCATATCGAGGAGGAGACGCGCGTCCATATCCTGCTAATCGGCGAAGTGCGCGACCCCTCGCTGGGCGCACTCATCCGGGAGGCGCGCTTTCGGAACCGCGTGACTTCGCTCGGTTACCGCACCAATGCCACAGCGCTACTCGGTGCTTGCGATATCGCTGTGATGCCCTCGCTGCGACGTGAAGGATTGCCGCGCGCCATCATTGAGGCGATGGCACAATCCTTGCCGTGTGTGGTCACACGTGTGGGCGGCATGCCGGAGTTGGTCGTGGACGGCGAAAACGGATACGTCGTCGAGCCAGGCGATCCCGCCGCTCTGGCTGGCGCAATCCTCACACTTGCGGCGGACACGGCTTTGCGTCGAAGCCTTGGCGCCCGATCCCTGGAGCGCGTGCGCAAGCAATTCAGCGTGGAGAGCACCATCGCCGCGACGCACCGGATGTACGAAGAATTGCCAAGCTGACCTTAATAGCGCCAAGAAAAGGATGCCCGCTCTGCCTTTGCTTCCCCATCTTGCCGCACTTGCGCGTTCCCGATTATTTTCCTACGTAGGAAAATAATCGGGAACGGGTCAGAGCGAGCGATGCGGGCAAAAGCAGGTGGGATGGAACTCCTTGCCGGCAGCCCGAGGGTTGGCACGAATCGGAAGGGCCCTGCTTAATCGCCTACGGAGGCACATCTGTCGCGCACCTCGATCAACTCACGATAGAGAGCCAGGTAGCCGTCCACCATCTGATCGGGGCGGTAGTGCTTCGCAACATGAACACGAGCTGCCTCGCCCATCACCCTGCGCTTTTCCGCATCGTTCGCCAGTTCGCGGATCGCCCCGGCCAATGCGACCGGATCCTCCGGTGGCACCAGCCGCCCCGTTACGCCATCGATCACAGAGTCGGCTAAGCCCCCAACCGCTGAGGCAATGACCGGTACGCCCGCCCCCATCGCCTCAAGGGCCGTATTACCCATGCCCTCGGCGCGCGAAGGCATAACGCACAGATCAACTGCCTTGAGGTAGTCCGCAACGTTTTCGCGCTGACCCAGCATCAGGCAGTGTCGATCCAGGGCCGCCTCCGTGATTCGCTTTCGCAAGGCGTACAATTGCGGCCCCTCGCCAAGCAACCACGCACGAACCGGAGTGCCGGACCGTATCAGCATGGCCATCGCATCAATCAAGACATCTGCCCCCTTCGCCCGGTGCAGACTGCCAGCGAAGAGGAGCGTGTACCGCCCTGCATCGGGTACACAGCGGGCATCGAGGGGCTTCCCTTCCGCATGGATTCGCGATGGATCGACAACACTCCGAACTAAACGTCGGCTCTCTGGCTTTACCCCGTAGTCGACGAAATGTCTTTCTACAGCAGGCGAAATCGCTACGGCGCGATCAACCCAACGATGCCAGAGCAGCGCAGACTTCGGGCTCCGCTTGATCACCCGATCCATCCTCTTCGTGGCCACGATCGGCACCCCTGCCAGCCGTGCGGCGATGCTTCCACACCAAATTGCCCGGCCGGAGTGAAGATGCGCCAGATCCCAGCCGGACGAGGAAAGCGCGCGGTACAAGCGCAGAATGCCGGGAACGTCGGAATCGTTCCGCAGGCGAAGCGGCTGCGTCGCAAACCCTTCGCTTGCCGCCCTCTTTTGCGACGCACTGTGAGGCGGGCAGAAAAGCGTGGATTCGATGCCGTTTCTGCGCAATCCGCGCAGCAGGAGAAAGATCTGCACCTCGCCACCACCGAAGCCCCTCGATGTGTTTACATGTGCAACCTTCATGCCTGCCTTAGCCTTAGCTCCTATCCGTCAAAGATTTCAAGCGTATCTCCTTCCAGATCCGAACACTCCGCACGCAGCTTGGCAGAGCCGCCTGCTCCATGGCCTTGCACAAACAGGCGCCCTATCCCGCCATGCACCCAGATTTCGCCGGTGGCCGTCGGGATCAGAAGCCGCGCGCGGCCCTCGCTGGCGACTCGCACCAGACCGCTCCACCCACGCACGCAGCGCCCCTCTTCGTCCTCTACGCGAACGAGGATGGAAAGACTTTCGCCTCGTCGCACCTCGGCTTTATCTCGTTCCGCGATCATGCGCAGACGGGAAGCTGGTCCATAGGGAAAGGTCTCCACTTCCACGATATGTCCGCCTTTGCGTCCACGAAAGGTCATTCGATCTCCCGGCGCATCGATCTGAAGGCGCGTGTAAACGCCTGTAACATCGAGTTCGCCCTGGGCATGGCCGCATGACCATTGGATACGTTCGCAGTTAGAAACAAGATGTACCGTCCCCGGACCTGAACCGGCGGTGCGCGGCCAGTCGGCAAAGACACGCAGCATCGGTTCCGACGCGACCAACGCCTGGTGGGCGGCGGCGGCCATCTTCGGCACCCGCCATGCATCCACGACACCAGAAAAGCGGCGATACCGATCCTTGCGCAGAGTCGCGTAATCGTTGAAACACCAGAGCGCGTAGCCAGCGGCATTGGGATGGGCGGTCACCACTTCAAGATCGCAGAGGATCCGTTCTACTTGTCGAGCTTCGGCCTCTAGATCACCCCGCTCGGTATGGGGTTCATTGGAACACTCCGACACCAGGATCGCGCCCGCTCGGCAATGCGCGCCAACTTCGCCGAGAACGTCCAGTTCGTAGTTCACGCCATACACATCTGTCAGCCCAAGGGTTCGCTTCCGCCGCGCCCGGTGCAAGTGGTTTTCGGCATAAATCGTGGCGCGCGCAGGGTCAAGGTCATGGGCCAAGGCGTCCATGGCCAGAAAAGCGCCGCGGTGCCTGCCCTCATTTCCGAGGCCCCACAGAATAACGCTGGGATGATGCCGGTCGCGCTGGATCATGCGCTTCAACTGGCGCCGCGCGTGGCGCAGCCAGGCGCCGCCGCGTACGCTCTTCCAACTGGCTATCTCCGCGAAGACCAGAATGCCGAGTTCATCGCACGCATCGAGAAAAGCAGGATGTTGCGGGTAATGCGACAACCGAACAAAGTTAAAACCCATCTCCTTGAGCAGCGCGGCATCCTCGCGATGCTGTTCCAGAGGCAGTGCATTCCCGGCGCCGGGCATGCTTTCGTGCCGGTTACAGCCACGAAGCAGAAGCCGCTCCCCATTGAGGTGGAATCCGCTCGGTGAAAAGACGGCCGTGCGAAAGCCAATCCGCCGTTCCAGCCGGTCAATGACCCGATCTCCTTCCAGCAGTTCGCCGCGCAATTGGTAAAGCACCGGATTCGTCACATCCCAGGGAACGATCGGATCGACCAGAAAGGAGGCCTGTCCGTCCACGGAGCAGCGTCCCGCGATCCGCGCCTGCGACCCCGCGCCGGAATCGCCCACTGTGCGTCCCGAGGCATCAATGACCTGCCAGCGCACAGCAACACTCCGCTCGCGGTTGGAACGATTACGGAGACTCCAGCCGAGCGAGACGCGACAGGCGGTTTCGCTATCGGGTGCGATCAGCAGTATCAGCGACTCCGCCCAGAAGTGGAGTTTACGTTTCTGGACCAGTTTCACACGCCCGGCCAATCCGCCGTAGAGCAGGAAATCGGGCATCGGATTGCCCGGCAGGGTGCTGCGGGAGCACCGGTTCGTTAGGCGAATGCGTAACGAGTGTTCGGCGCCTGGTTCCAGAACAGGCAGGTCGATCTCGGTGCCGAGGTATTCTCCATCCAACCGCGCCAGATGCTCGTTGTCCAACCAGGCATGGCCGGTTCCGTAGAATCCTTCCAGGACGAGAGAGAGGAATGTATCGCGTTCCGGTTCGACGTCGTCCGGTACGCGGAATTTTTTCCAGTAGGTGCCCGGCCCGCGATAGTAGGCCAGGCCGGGCTGGAACGTGTCGGCGCCATTCCAGCAGTGCGGCAGATCCACACGCAATGCGTCGTCAGGGGGCGCTGGCGGCGGCGGCCGGAAGCGGCGCCCGGTTCGGACAAAATCCCAGTCCTCGTGCATCGGCCATTCGCGCCGCATGGCTTCGTGCGCGTCTGACATTATCGCCAGGTCTCCTCGCGAATGCCCCCGAAATAGTGCGGCGCGGCCCCAACCCGTCTTTCGCCGCTGGAGCGCGGTGCGCCCTGGTCGTCGAGGCGCTCTTCGAAGTTCCACTCGGCGGGCAGATCTTCTTCGCCTGCGCTGGAATAGGCCACCGCAAACGGTTCGCCGCCGGATGCGCGGAATAGATAGGACTGGCCCCCTCTACCGAATTCGCGGCGCGCCAGAAACTCTGCCGTTCCACACTCCGCCAGGAAGGCGCGGAGTGCTCCGTATGCGGGCCGATCCGCGAACGCGGCGGGGTCGAGGTCGGAGAGCAGCCCGAAGCCGTGCGCCGCCAGTCTCCACCAGTAGACGCGCTCGGCAAGCCCGGAGCAGAGCGCGATGAGGAGATAACGTACCATGTAGGAGGCGTACTGCGCGGCGGAGACATTCGGGGGCCGGGGCTCCTGACCCGGCCAATGGTAGGGGGAACCGACCGGCGAATAGACGCCGGTGCCCAGGAGGGGCCAATTCACTTCCGAGATCACGAGCCGGTCTGCGCACGCCGGATGGACCTGGGCCATAGCACGGGCCAATACGAGCTTTTCGAGCGTTGCGAATGGGCCCTGCCTCGATTCCGGCGCGCCGCGGCGGTCTACATAGAGGTGATGGGAGAAGGCATCGAAAGCCACGCCGTCCGGCAGCAGGTCGAGTGCGGCAAGCGCGGCGGGATATTCGAAATCGATACAGGCTGGTCCCATCCACTCGATGTTCGGATACCGGGCGCGCCATTCTGCGAAGGGCGCATAGAGGCCGCGCAGCTCGCGCAGATCCCAGACGCCCCATTTGACGCGATTGATGGCATGCCCGACCTCCACGGCGTCAATTTCGGAAGCGACGGCGTCGAGCATTTCGGTGCCGAATTGTGCCCAGAGCGATGGGTCCCGGATCGAGGCCCGGTCCTGCACCAGCGCGATTGTGACGGGAAATCCCGCGGCGCGCAGTCGGTGGACGGCTTTAATCCCGGCATCTCGTTCCGGGGCGGCGTGATGGCGATAGAAGCGGATCAGAACTGGAACAATACCAAGGCCTTGAAGGGCGTCGAGACGGGCCGGCCAATTCGGGGCGGTCGGTTCGACCGCCATGCCGATGCGCCCGGCCATACGAACCGGCTGCTGGAAAGCGGTATTCAGCGTTTCACGATAGGCGGTGCGCAATGGCACGGCACGCCGCAGGGTGCCCGTCCCCTGGCGCAGGATGTTGCCGACCGGCATGGCGCGGCGACGTTCCGGGCCTCGTGCGACCTGGACCGGCTGAGCGGACCGTTCGTCCCAGATCCAGATATCCCGAATATCGGGGCATCGCTCGCTTTCCGGCGCCTGGGCGCGGCGGCGGTGCTCGCGGATTGGGTGGCGTAACGAGCGGGTGCGGTCGTGCAGGCGATAATGAGAACGGCGCAGTCTCTCCCACTGCTCGAAGTCGGCGGGGGGCGGTCCTTGCCAATACATTTCCTTGAAGACGCGCAGAAGGTCGCTGGGCAGGGAAAGACGGCTGATATCGCGCGCGCGGTTGCGGTTGGAGAGCGCCGGCAGGATGCGGGCACGGTTAAGATCCGTGAATAACACCTCGGGGTCGTTGCCGTCACGCAGCAGGATGTTCTGGTTGCCCAGATCGCGATGCAGAACGCCTGCCTCGTGAAGATGGCGAACGGCATCCGCCACCTTTTGCAGAAGCGCCATCAGCCGGGCACAGTGCGGATCGTTCCGATAGTGGTGGATGAGGGCGAGGCGGAAATCGGATAGGCCATCGACGAATTCGGTGACCAGATAGGATTCCGCCAACCGTCGCTCCTGCCATCGTTCGAGAAATGCGACGGGCCGAGGCGTGCCGACGCCTTGGTTCTGGAGGTGCATGGCAGTTGTAAAGGCGCGACGGGCTTTGCTGCCAAGGCGACGATCGGCAAGGTCCTTCAGCGGGCGTTGTCCGGCGTAGGCCTTGACCATGACATCGAGCGAGCTGTCGCGTAATGGAAGGGTGAGGCGCTGGAGGTGGTGGCGTCCGGCCGACGATCTGGTTTCGGCATCTTGAAAGAGCCTCGATATTCGGGCCAGGGAAGATTCCAGACCGCGCCCTTGAAATTCGGGTGCCAGTTCTGCGTCGAAGAAGCCGAGCTTCACAGCGTGGCGCTCCGCTCGTTCCGCCGGGAGGCGGGGAACAGGAACACGGCACCCAGGCAAAGGAGCAGCACGGCCGTGAGCCATCCATCGATCGCGTCGGACCGCTGCCCGATCCAGGGCAGCGTGGATACGGCGCGATCGACATTGCCCAACCGCCCGTTGAGTTTCTTGACGATGACCCAGCCGGTGTGCAGCCCCACGGCCATCCAGACGGTGCCGAAGCGCCGAACGGAAATACAGAGCACGCCACCCATGAGGGCGAGGTTCACGAAGCGCGGCAGGAAATGAGGAACGCGTGCCGGATGGGTGAGGCTGGAGACGAGTACAGCCGAGACCTGCCGCACGGTTCCTTCGACCTCAAAGGCAGCCGCCTGCGGTTCGACGTAATGGCCCCAGGCAAAGAGGAGTGACGTGACCAGTGTCGCGGCCCAAAAGGTCCAGGGCCGGCGCAGAATGTGCAGCATGAAGCCACGCACGGCCGTTTCTTCCAGAAGCCCGATCACGCTGGCACTTACGATAATCGGTATCGCAAGTTGGATGGCTCTGCCGAAAGGAACGGACTGACTCACGCGTCCGCCGGTGACGTAGCTCAGAAAGACGGCGAGGCCCAGTGTCAGAAGGCCGAGTCCCAGGCCCAGCGTGAGGTCTCGTGTCCAGCGAGGGTCAAGGCGTTCCGCATCTGTGGCGGACCACCCGGCATCCCGCCACCGTGCCCCGCCCGCCGCGCGGATGACCACCGGCAACATTGGCAACGCAACCGCGACCATGAGCCGCCGCATGATTTTGACCGGTTCACCCAAAACCCATTCGTGGAGCCGCTCCGGGCCATAGGCCGAGAGATGCAGGAGCAACACCGTTAGAACAGCCGAGCCGACGAGCGTAAAGGCCACAGCTAAGACGAGCCGGATCGCGGTTTGCACTGGATGCCGCGGCCCAGGGGAATCTGCGTTGCTGGCCGCCAGCCGGATCACAAGACTTCCTTGTCGTTCCAGCGCGGCTGCGGGTGCCAATCTTCCGCCTGATGGACCTTTTGCCGATACGACTCTACGGTTCTTGTGTAATCTTTCGAATCGCGCCCGGCTGGCCCGCTGTCCGGGTCGTGCTCCGCATGGCGCCACTGCTCTTCCCATAACTTTGCATATTTCATGCGTACGCCGTAGGCACTCACCACGGCAATAAGCAGGCCGCGCAGTCCGTCCAGAAAACCGAGCCGCAGGATATAGCCCCTGAAAAATCGCCAGGGCGGGCGGAAGATGAAGTCGATCCAACGGAATTTCAGGCCCTGGGCATGTTTGGCATGGGCACTGATGCTGGAAAACCGGTTCATCGTGTTCACGTGGTCGAAGAGCCCCACGTAGGTGTAGTGCAGAATGGGGGAGCGCAGCCGCTTCACCGTTCCATCCACATGCACCTGGTCATGCGGTTCGACGCCGCAACTGCGCCCGCGCTCCTTGCGGAAAAGGCGCAGCTTGATATCCGGATACCACTCGCCGAAGCGGATCCATTTACCGAGATAATAGACCTGTCTCGGGAACTCGTACCCGGCGATTTCTTCGTTGCCCTGTTCGAATTCCCGCTCGATCTCCTCGCGCAGGGCCGTGGACACCTCTTCGTCGGCGTCCAGAAAGAAGACCCACGGGCAGGAGGCGAGCTTGCGGATGTAGTTCCGCTGCGCAATGTAGCCGCCCCACTCCTGCTGATGAACCTGATCAGTGTATTCCAGGCAAATCTCGCGGGTACGGTCTTTGCTGAAGCTATCGACCACGACCACCTCATCGCACCAGGTAACGCTCTCGATGCAACGACGGATATTCTCTTCCTCGTTGTAGGTGATGATGCAGGCTGAAATTTTATCGCGCATGTTGCTCGCCTTTTCGGGCGCGTCAGCGATCCGACATGCGCCGCACTGCCTCGTATACCTGCTCGGGCGGAATCGAAGCGAGACTCTTCCTTGCCTCTTCCGAGTCTCGCGCGATGTCTCGGCTCTTTACGGTCGAACGTTGCAGGACCTCGGCGCGGCCAAGTGGCCCCGTGATGGATGGGTCGGTCTGCCCGAACAAAGCGACCACGGGCGTTCCGACCGCCGCGGCCAGGTGCATGCCGCCGCTGTCGTTACAGACCACCACACGGCACCGCTCCAGCAGCGCAGCCCAGAGCGAGAGGGTTGTGTGGCCCGCCAGATTGACCGCGTGGGGACTCAGCCCCTGCGCGACGCTTTCGCAAAGGCTCCTTTCCGCCGATCCGCCCATCAGCACGATGCGCGTATTGTCCTCTCGCGATAACTGCTCCGAAAGTGCGTGGAAATGACCTGCCGGCCAGCGTTTGGAGGGACCGCGCGAGGCACCCGGCAGGATGCCGATCCAGCGGGTCTCCTCGCCGGGAAGGAGCCGAGTTGCCTCGTGCCGATCCGCTTCCGGCACTTCAATGCGGGGCGGCGGCAGGCGCTGCTCGCCGCAATCAGGGAGCAGCAAGTCGAGTGCTTCGTATGCCTGATGCCGCCGCTCTGGGCCCTCGATCTGGGCAACGCGGTGCGTCAGCAAGAGGCGGCCCTGGCTTCTCGCGAAGCCGATTCGCGTCGCAATGCCCCCCAGGCGCACCGGCAACGTGGCGCGCACGGAGTTCGGCAGCACATAGGCGGCCTCCCAGGTCGTTTCCCGAAGGCGAGCCGCTGCCTGGAAGATCCCGCGCAGGCCCGGAGGCAGCAGGAGCACCTCATCCACATCGGGATGCATGGCCCAGAGCACGCCCATGGCCGGTTTCACCAGCATGGAGACGGTGCAGTCGGGCGTTTGCTCGCGGAACATTTGCAGAGCCGGCATGGCCATCACACCATCGCCGATCCAGTTCGGCCCACAGACCAATATCCGCTTGATGTTCATGCAGAGGGTTTACCGAAAACAGATGCGCGAAATCCAGTCTTCGAACGCTTCCGCCCCGCTGATCATCTCGATCTCCACACGCAGGAAATAGATCGGCAGGTCCCGCCGCTCGACAAAAGGAAAACGGACCGCGTCCTTCTCTGTCGTGATCAGCGCATCCGCGCCGGCCTCCAGACTGGCATTGATGGCTTCAATAATCTCCTGCTGGCTGTAGCGGTGGTGGTCCGCATAGCGCACCGTGTGCAGCAACTCGGCTCCGCGCCGGGTCAGTTCCTGCTCGAAACCGTCCGGGGCGGCGATCCCGGACACCGTGCCGATCTTCAAGCCATCGAGGAAATCGAGGGTGATGCGCTCCCGCGTATAGACGTTCTGCAGATAGCGCGGGCAATGCCGGCACTCGGAAATTTCGGCGTGCGGATTCAACTCCCGCAGGCGGGTCTTCAACTCGCCGCTGCCCGAGCCGTT
>SLOV01000118.1 GCA_007132345.1 Kiritimatiellia bacterium | reverse complement strand
TGATGGAGGAGCGCATGGCGTATGAGCGGGCTGCCGGGAATGCGGCGGGAGTCAAGGCTGCCTACAAGGATCTCCGTCGTGGATGGTATGTTGGGGATGCTGAATTTGGGGAGTGGCTGCTGGAGAGGTTAACGGGACACGAGAAACAGTTGAGCGGGGTGCAAAGGCGAGACCATGGGGAAGCGGAGGCGGAACGGCTGTTGCGTGCGGGGTTGGCCGTTGTAGGGTTCAGCCTGGAAGAAGTGATGATGTGGCCTTCTGTGGATGTGCGCAAACAGTCTCTGGCGTGGTTGCTGAAGACACGCACGACCGTGGGCATGGCGTGGATTGCAGATCGACTCTGCATGGGGCATCGGAGTAATGCGTCACGGGCCGTGAGTCGATTTCGGACCTCCCAGGGGAAGGAAGAGCGTAAGTGGCGCAGGAAGATGTCACAATGCACCGGCTGACCCCTTTCCCCCCTCGAACCAGGAGATCCCTTCCGCCCCCCGACAGGCTCGGAACTCGGGGCTGCGGTTGGGATGACCATGAGGGGGCGCAAAGCGGTTGTTTCGTCTGAAGTAGCCGCCCCGGAAGTGATGTGCGTCCGGGCAGGGTTTCACCCCATCGCATCCGTTGTGGCGCTTCCTCTACCCTAGCACCGTGTAGAGAACAACCGAAGGGAGTCCGTATGAAGACGCTATGTATCCTGCTGTTGGTGTTCGGTTCGATGCTGTCCCTGGTAGCCTGCAATACCGTCAAGGGTTTGGGCCGGGATGTGGAACGAACCGGCGAGGCCATCGAAGACGTGGTCGATTAGCCCGGATTTCAGAGGCCTTGAAAGGCTTGTGAGAGGCTCACTTCCGCCGCAACGCCTTGCGGCGCTTGCGGCGGAAGTGTCGGCCTTTCATCCATCCAGCGTGGTGGGCTGGACACTGCTCTCGATGGCACCGCTGGCGACGGCATAGCGGGTGAGACCGGCTGTGTCGTGGATGCTGAGCTTCTGCATGAGATGGTCGCGATGCTTCTCGACCGTCTTGATGCTGATCCCAAGTTCCCCGGCAATCTGCTTGTTTGCGTAGCCTTCCGCAATCAGTTGGAGGACTTCCGCTTCGCGCCGGCTCAGGGTGGTGGATTGGGTCGTGGCGCGGCCCTTGCGATCCAGGGTCATCTGATGTTGCTGCTGAAATCTCCTGGCCACCTCGGGGCTGAAGAAGATCTTCCCCTGGTGCACCTCTCGAATGGCCTGCGCCAGAGCGTGCGCGGACGTCTGCTTGATCAAGTAACCTCGCGCTCCCAGTTCCATGACATACTCCACGTAGGCATCGTCCCGGTGGGCCGAAAGTATGATCACCCTGGCCGCGGGATTCTCCTGCCGGATGTGGCGAGTGGCTTCCATGCCGTTCAACTTCGGCATGGCGATGTCCATGACGATCACATCGGGCCTCAGTTCCTTCGCCAGCGTCACCGCCTCTCTTCCCGTCGTCGCCTCCCCGGTCACGCAAATGTCCGTCTCATCTTCCAACAGCTTTCGGAGCCCTTCGCGAACGACCATATGGTCTTCTGCCAGGAGAACCATGATGGGTTTGGACAAAGTCATTTGCGCCCGCCCTTTCTCTTTCCCCGAATCAATGGAACCTCGGCGGTGACCGTGGTTCCTTGCCCGGGAACGGACTGGATCTTGATCCGGCCGCCGACCATTTCGACCCGCTCCCTCATGCCCAACAGCCCGAGATGCCGGATGGTTCGCGAACCAAGCACTTTCGCGACGTCAAAAGACTTCCCGTTGTCCTGAATGCGAACGTGGATGACGTCCCCTTGTCGATCGACAACCACCGACGCCTCACTCGCCCTGGCATGGCGGGCGATATTGGTCAACGCCTCCTGGGCGACGCGATACAGGGCCGTGCGTTTGTGACTATCGAGGACATCCACACCGGCGCTTGCGGTGAACGTGGTGTGAATGCCCGTTTCGGCGGAGAACACCTGCACGTGGGAGCGCAGGGCGGGAATCAAGCCCAGGTCATCGAGCACCGAGGGCCGCAACTCGCGAGCAAAACGATGGACGCGACCGACGGATTTCTCCACCAGGCGCTGTGTATCCGAAATCATCTGACGAAGCTCTTTTGTGTTGGTGGCGGCCCCCTTCTTCAAGGTGACCAGACGCAGGTTGATGCCGGAGAGCATCTGCGCGATGACATCATGAAGCTCCCGGCTGATCCGCCGCCGTTCATCCTCCTGGGCCGACAACACCCGGCGCGAGAGAAGACGCATTTGCTTCTGGAGAAGATGGGATTCCGCGAGCAACAGGACGGACGCCTGCCTGCTCTCCCGAAGCGCAGCCTCGACGGCCTTCCGCTTGGCGACTTCCTTCTGCAACTTGCGGTTGGAGTCCACCAGGGTCCGGGTGTGTTGACTCAGTTCCGCGTTCAGTTGCTTCAACTTCGTGCTGGCTTCGAGCGCCGTTCGATGGGTGGCCTCAACGGGCGCGATGGCCTTGGTGAAAAAGACGCCGGCACGATGCATCAACCGGTCGCGAGCGGCGGGTGAGTCGGCATGAACGGCGTACTCCAGCAGGGATTGATCGTGGATGAGCACCAGGTCGAGTGTGTCCAGGCCCTGGGCCACCGCCTGTTCTCCCAGCCGGGTGGCCGGCTTCAAATTCGCCGGCGTGGCCTTCGCCAGGTATCCGTGAAGAGCGGCCATGTAACGCCGCGGCAACCCGGTGGACTTAGTTTGTTTTCGGGGTGCCGCACTCATCGTTCAACTGCCTAAGAACCCGTGTAGATTGTTTCACCAGACTTCGTGTCGCCGCAACCTCTTTCTTGAGAATATCCATGTTATCCAACGCGACCGAGTTCATGACCGCCAGTCGAATCTGAAGCGCGACCAGGATCTGGGCCATTTCTTCGTGAAGGCGCTCACTGATCTTCTTGTTCCGGCCCTCATGCACGTCGAGCATCTGGTGGAGTTGAGCCTGAAGCTGTTGTTGCAATCTGCGCGATTCCGCGAGGAGCTGCTTATGCCGCCGATCGCTGCGCTTGAGAGCCTCGGAGGCGCCACGGCGTTGGCTGATGCTGCGGTCCAACTGCTGAGCCGCATGGTCTGCTTCCCTCTGTCGGCGGTGCAGCAGCTTCTCTGTCTGCAGCACCTCTATCTCGGTGTCGCGTGCCGCGCGATGGGTCGTCTCAATCGGAACCAGCGTTTCGGCGAAGAACCGATTACTCCGGGCTGCCACGGGGCCGGGGGGAAGAGAAGGTGCTTCTTTCGCCGACAGCGTCGACAGCGCTTCGGTGTGGATTCTCGCTACATCCATGGTGTCCAGGCGCAGATCGACGGCCTGGCGGCCCAACTTCGTGGCGGTGGCCAGTCGGGCGCCGGAGCCTGGCGACAGGTATTTGCGCAGCGCCAGCCGGTATCGATCGGCCCACCGGGTCTGTTCGAGGTTGGGGTTCACACCGGGCCTGGTCCCCCGATCAGGCGCAACCACAGCATGACCACGAAGACGGCAGATACAGTCCAAAACATTGTATGCTTTCCTTTCGTCACTTCGCTTCTCTGATCTACCGCCAATCTACACCCAGTTACGCAGCGCATCTATGGGGATAAACCCTACCCGGACGGCCGGCCGTCGCGCCTTGCGGGTTCGGTGGCGTTGGCGGCAATGATTCGGTCTGGGGTGGAGGGTCGCCTGCCCGCCTCTGGAGGGAGCTATGCGAGACCGTCAGCGCGTGGTCCGGGCGATTCGCGGGTTCGGTGACGTTGGCGGCAATGATTCGGTCTGGGGTGGAGGGTCGCCTGCCCGCCTCTGGAGGGAGCTATGCGAGACCGTCAGCGCGTGGT
>SLOV01000057.1 GCA_007132345.1 Kiritimatiellia bacterium | reverse complement strand
TTCCGTCTGGTGATCAGGCCCGGACCCCCTCCAGAAATCGGCCTCCAAACCGCTGAAAACCGACTGGGTCCAGTCGCGTGAACGGGCTTGCATACACGAAGCCTCCTGCTTTGTCCACATCCCCCGCGCAGTTTTTCCGCCCGGCCCTTCCGGGCCATGAGAACCCGCTGCTTTCCTGACGGATGGAGAGATCGGCACGCACACTTACTCGTACACCTACTCGTACACTCAAATCTCCCCAAACCCCGCCCAGGACAAAGATCAATGCCCAGCAAGAATGCCCCCCGTCTCGGCCCTTGCGCCCGTGGGCCGCTTTCGGCATGCTCCCCGCCTTGACGCCCGTTCCAAAGGAGGATCCATCGCATGGGGGCCAGGAAGAAAACCACACGGAAGAAGAAACCGGCAAAGACCCGTCTCACGGCGCGTACTGCCGATAAACACATTTTGTACGAGGGCGCCGTCCAAAGCCCCGAGTTCTGCCTCGGCTTCGCCGCGCGCTCATTTCGCCGATTGCGCGGCCGGCCCCTCCTGAGCATTCGCGAGGACTTCTGCGGCACCGCGGCCATCGCCTGCGAGTGGGTTCGCCGCCGCCCTGACCGCGTCGCCTACGGCGTCGACCTCGATCAGGCGACCCTCGACTGGTGCCGGGCGAACCATGTCCCGCATTTGAAGGAGGCCGCCGACCGTCTACACCTGATTCACGGCGATGTGCTCACGGCCAAAACCCCGCGCGTCGACGCCGTACTTGCCCTCAATTTCTCCTATTACATCTGGAGGACCCGCGAGGATATGCGGCGTTACTTCCGGGCGGCCCGCCGGCATCTCAAGCCCGACGGCCTCCTGGTTCTCGACATCTTTGGCGGGCCGGAATCGATGACCACCTGCCAGGAGCCCCGGCGCATTCTGCATGCCATCACGCCGGCCGGAGACCCGGTCGAGCCCTACACCTATATCTGGGATCAAGCCCGCTACAACCACATCGACCACGAGATGCTTTGCCACATCCACTTCAAATTCCGTGACGGCACACAGATGAAGAAAGCCTTCACCTATGGCTGGCGCCTCTGGACGCCACCCGAGTTGACGGAATTGCTGGAAGAAGCCGGCTTCAAAGAGACCGCTGTTTATCTCGAGGGCTGGGACGACGAGACCAACGACACCGACAGCATTTTCCGCCGCCGCACCTTCTACAACGATATGGACGCCTGGATCGGCTACATCGTCGCGGTCAAATAGAGATCCAAGCCGGCGCCGATGAGATCGCGCTCCGGTACGACAACGAGACACGGGGCTTCCGGCCGTCAGAACCGGTCTTGCGCCCCTGCCCACCGTCTCTTTCATGGGGGTCCAGGCAGCGCAAGAAATGCGCAGCAATTCGCATGAGATGCGCAGACGGCCCCCGCCGAATTCGACGATAATGGCCACCATGGACGGCGGCGCGCGCACCCCACCGGGCGGCGCGCGAGATTTCGTCAGGGATCGAACCAGGAAGGAAGTGCAACACCATGAAGACAATCAGCGCATCCGCGGTCATCGTGACCATGACCCTTATTTCGGCAATCGCATCGCCCCCGTCGATGATGAGTTATCAGGGGCGGATCGCTTACGACGGCAGGCCGATCGACGGCACGGGCTACTTCAAGTTCGCGCTGTTGAACAGCGTAGGGGCGCCGGTCTGGACCAACGACGGCACGGGCCTGGCTCCGCCTGCGGAGCCAACCCGCGCGGTGGCGGTGCCCGTTGCCAACGGGCTGTTCACGGTGATGCTCGGCGACACCACCCTCGCCAATATGCAGGCCTTGCCGCCTGAAATCTTTTCGAAGGAATCCGTGGCCTCGCTGCGTATCTGGTTCAGCCAGGACAGCAGCACGTTTGTTCAGCTCGGTCCCGATCAGCCCATCGGCTCTGTCGGTTATGCCATGCTGGCCGCGGAAGTGCCATCGGGCGCGATCGGCCAGGTGCATCTGGCCGCCAACGCTGTAACGGCCGTCAAGATCGCCAACAACGCGGTCAATGCCGCAAAATTAGCATCGGACAGTGTGACGACGACCAAGATCGTGAATGGGGCGGTCACCAGCAATAAGATCGACTGGGCCACCATGCCCGCCTTCTTTCATCCGCGCGGTTACGCAGAGAACGGCACGTTTAAGGTGGCGCCGATAGCCGATGGAATCGATGCCATTGCACTGGGAATCGGCGCGAAGGCCATGGGCGATTTCAGCGTCGTGGGGGGCGGCAGCACCAATTTCGCCATCATGCCGTTTTCGACCGTGTCGGGCGGAGAGGAGAACGTCGCGAGCAATAGCTACGCGACGGTGGGTGGCGGCCAGGACAACCGTGCGATGGGCCAGCACAGCACCATCGGCGGGGGCCATATGAACTTGGCCACCACAAACCTCGCGCTTGTTGCAGGTGGCTTCAGCAACATCGCCTTCGGCACTGGCGCCACCGTCGGGGGCGGTTCGAGAAACCGTAGCGAGTTCAGCTTCGCGGTCGTCTCTGGCGGCTCCGGGAATGCGGCCTATGGTGGGGGCTCCTCCATCGGGGGCGGCTACGACAACCTGGCGTCCAACGTATCCTCCAGGGTCGGCGGCGGGAACATGAACCAGGCCAGGGGCGTCTATACGACGGTCGCCGGGGGAAACCAGAATATCGCATCGAACAGGACGGCCACCGTTGGAGGCGGCGACCGAAATCGCGCCTTGGCGGAGGACGCGACGGTCAGCGGCGGTTGGGAAAACTACGCACAGGGCAACCAGTCTACAATCGGCGGTGGCCGCTATAATCGCGCCGAAGCCAGGTATACGACCGTGGCCGGCGGCTACAATAACCACGCCACGATCGTCGCGGCCACGGTGGGCGGTGGCGAAGGCAATTTGGCGACCGCCACGAATGCAGTCGTTGCGGGCGGTCACAGCAACACGGCGAGCGGCGTCCGTTCCGTGGTGGGCGGCGGTGCGAGGAATGTGGCGAGCGGCGAGGAATCCACGATCGCCGGCGGCTTCACGAACAGGGCCAGCTCCATCAATGCGACGGTGGGCGGCGGCTATCTGAACGTGGCGTCGGGAGGCGGCAGCACCATTGGCGGCGGAACCCGGAACACGGCCAACACCACCCACGCGACGGTCGGGGGCGGTTTTTCGAATATCGTAAGCGGCGTTCGTGCCACCGTGGGCGGCGGCAGTATGAACCTCGCCTCGGGGGAACGGGCTACCGTCGCGGGCGGATCCGAAAACGTTGCCAGTCTGACGGGTGCATTCATCGGCGGTGGCTCCCTGAACCAGGCGTCTGGCACGTCTTCGGTCATTGCGGGCGGAACGGGGAATCGCGCTGTGGGCCTGAATGCCATGATCCCCGGCGGCCGTGACAACTACGCCGCCAGAGACTCTCTTGCTGCCGGATCAAGGGCCAGGGCGACACACCAGGGTGCCTTTGTCTGGGCCGATGCTTCCGCGGATGCCGACGTGAATTCCGCCGCGAACAACTCGGTGACCATGCGCGCGGCGGGCGGTTATCGCTTCTTCTCGAACAGCGCTCAGTCGCTCGGCGTGCGATTGAATGCAAACGCCACGAGCTGGTCGGCCATTTCGGACCGCGCCGCAAAAGAGAATTTTGAGCCCATCGACACGCGCGCGATTCTCCAGGGCGTAGCGCATCTGCCGCTCACGGCCTGGACCTACAAGGCCGACCCGGAACAGCGGCGCTACATCGGCCCCGTCGCTCAGGACTTCCACGCGGCGTTTGGGCTGGGCGACGAGGTCACCATCAACACGCTCGACACCGACGGGGTGGCCCTGGCGGCGATTCAGGCGTTATACGAAGAGAATCGGGATCTGCGCGCGCGCCTGGAGCGGATGGAGGCG
>SLOV01000312.1 GCA_007132345.1 Kiritimatiellia bacterium | reverse complement strand
TTGTCAGCATCGAAGATGGCTGCGACGAAAACGACTGGGACGGCTGGAAGGTCATGACGGATCGCCTCGGGGCGCGCTGCCAACTGGTCGGCGACGACCTCCTCGTGACCAATACCCGTTTTCTGCAGAAAGCGATCGAAATGGGCGTGGCCAACTCGATCCTGGTAAAGGTGAACCAGATCGGCACCTTGACCGAGACCTTCGACGCAGTCGAAATGGCGAAGCGCGCAGGCTACACGTCCGTCATCAGCCACCGCTCCGGTGAGACGGAGGATGCGACCATTGCCGATATTGCCGTGGCGACGAACGCCGGCCAGATCAAGACCGGGTCGCTCAGCCGCACGGACCGCATCTGTAAGTACAACCAGTTGCTCCGCATCGAGCAGATTCTGGGGGATACGGCGCGATACGGGAGTGGCTCCTGGTTAGGACGAATCTGAGCAATCGGAGGTCGATTCCGGCGCTCGCTATTCCGCCAGGCTCTCTTCGCCGCCGGGGATCTTCTTGAAATGGCCGTTGGTCTTCACCCGGTGATTGATCTCTTCAAGCTTGCGTAGCCGGGGAATGGCCTTTTCGAAGAAAGCGGCCAGATACACAAGTCGCTCGCGCTCCCCTGATTTCTCCAGCAGAGATTGCCGAATCAGCGGGTCGGCGACCGCCTGCCCCGCCAGTCGGAACGAGGGCGGTTGATCCGGCAGGCCTCCGGCAACCGTTCCGCCCGGCTGCACCAGACCGCTGTAGACCTCGCAGAGCGATTCCACACGTCGCAACAGTTCGGGTTCAGGCACTTCGTCGGGTGCATCCTCGACAACCCCCACCTGCGCCTCCCGATACGACTTTTCGTCACGCACCCGCAGCAGACGAAAAGGGCGGGTGCCATGCGTAAGAATATCGAGGCGCCCATCCGGATACCGTTGCAGGATTTTGTCGATGCAAACCAGACACCCCCAATCGTGCAACTGCTCTTCATGAAAGAGGCAGATGCCAAACTCCGCGAAAGCGCCGCTCTCGGCTGCATCGAGGCAATCGGCGATCAAGGAACGGTAGCGCGGCTCGAAAATGTGGAGCGGCACCAGATCGCCCGGCAATGCCACAAGGGGAAGAGGGAAGAGTGGAATCCATCGGTTCGTATCGGGAGTGGTCGGTTGCGTCATGAGCGAACGATGCCCTGCGCCCGGCCCGGAATCAAGGATCGACGCCGAACCGCCTGGCGGTGTACCAACAGTTCAGTCCTATGGATATCCGCATCGACAGTCTGTTGGCAGGCGCAAAGAAGGCGGAAGGCGTTGTTGTGATCATCGATGTGTTCCGCGCCTTCACCACCGCGGCGGTTGCCCTGAGCCGCGGTGCGGAGCGCCTGATCCTGACAACGGAAATCGACGATGCCTACATGCTGCGTAAGCGCAAGGAAGCGTATTACTGTGTCGGCGAAGTTGACGGTAAGAAGCCGGAAGATTTCGACTTCGGCAACTCGCCGTTCGAAATCGAGCAGGCGGATGTCGCGGGCAAGACCCTCGTCCTTTCGACACGCGCTGGAACCGTGGGCGCGAACGCCGCGTGGCACGCGGAGCGGCTCTACGGAGCAGCCTTCACCAATGCCCGCGCCACTGCCGGGCTTCTGCGCGCCGCCAACCCACCGCTCGTCACGCTTGTGCCCATGGGGCGCAACGGCCGGGTGCGAACCGATGAAGACGAACTCTGCGCCATCTACCTGAAGAATCTCCTGCTCGGTCTCCAGCCCCCGGCACGCGCCCTCGCGGAGATTCTGCGACAGAGCCACGAAGCGCAGAAATTCGGCGACCCGGCTCAGCCCCACTTTCATCCCGGGGATCTCGACAAAGCCCTGGAGATTGACCGCTTCCCGTTTGCCATCCGCATTGCGCGCCGGGACCGACAGTTGGTCGCGGCCCCCGAATACCCTGTCGATGCACAAGGAGAGATGCCATGAGCGCCAAGGACCACCCCAGCAGCTACTATGTCTGGATCGATACGGAATTCAGCTCTCTGGAACTCGAGCAGGCCCACATTCTGCAGCTTGCCGCGATGGTCACCACGCCCGATCTGCGGCGCGTCGTGCCCGCCGAGCAGGACCTGGTATTGTCCGTGGCGCTGGCGCCGAACCAGAAGATCTCGCCATGGGTCGAGGAGAATATTCCCGCCGTAGTTGCGGCGTGTCGCGGCCCGGACGCCATCCCGCTGGCCGAACTCGACGTGCGCCTGTGCAACTTTATCGATGCGATCGTCGGGGGCACTGCGGAAGAGATTTCGAGCCGGCCCGTCCTGGCGGGCAACAGTCTGCACGCCGACTGGTTTCTACTGCGTCGATTCACGCCTCGTTTCCTGGAAAGGCTGCACTATCGCATGATCGATGTCTCCAGCCTGAAGCTACAGTGGCTGGACCATTTCAGCGGCGCGCCCTTCGAGAAGGATCAAGTGGAAAACCTCTGCGCCTATTTCCCCGACCTCAACGTGCCGGATGGCGCCGCCCCGCACGACGCCTACTACGATATCCAGGCCTCGGCTGCCGAACTGGCCTACTACCGCAGCCAGCTCGTTCGCCAAACCTGAACCCCTCCGATGAAACGTAAACTCTCGTCACAAATTCCTTTTGGCAACGGGCGCGTGCTGGCCTCGGACGAAGCCAGTGACCCACCGACGATCGAGTTCGCCGCCGAGCCAAACGCCCCGGACGGGCCGGGCTGGTTCAATGTGCGTATCGCGCCCGATACCGCGGAAGGCGCCGGGCTGGAAGGGAACCTGCGAGTCCGTCTGCGGCACGCCGGGGACTTGAGCGGCGGTGGACTGCCCGGACAGGTCACGCCAGTCTGCCGCAGCAGCGAACAGGACTGGGCCCGCATACGGCACGGTCTGGCCGAAATCGAACCGGACGGCCAGACCACCGGCGTCTGGACCCTGCGCGCCCCAACGAAGTGGAGCGAGATGGCACTCTGCTTTCCGTATGGACGGCACGAGCTGCGCAGCCTGCTCCAGAAGTCGGGCGGCTACTGGACCCAGGACGCCATCGGCCTCGGCTGTACCGGCCACCCCATCCAACGGCTCAGCAACGACTATGGACGCCCTGGCGCGAAGCGGCCCGGCCTCTATCTCGTGGCGCGGGAGCAAGCCTGCGACATGCCCGCCTCGTGGGTGCTGGAAGGGGCTTTGCAGGAATGGTCACGGCTCAATTGCAAGTCGGCCACAATTTGGATGCTGCCTTTTGCGCATCCCGACGCGGCCGCCGGCGGGCGGCGCGGGCCGCTGCGACTCACGCAGGAGATGCCCGAAGCCATCGCCATGGAATCCGACCTTCGCCGCTGGCGGGAGCGTTGCGCGCCCGCCCTGGTACTGGAGTTACGCGCGCGCGGCGCCTGCGATATCGACGGAATCGCGGCGCACCTGCCTGCAAACGACTCGCCGCCGGACCTTCTGAAAGAAACGGAGAAATGGGCCAACGTGATCGGCGATGCCCTCGCGCCCGATTATCCCGCTGAGCCTTTCAAGCGGCCCCTGCCCCACCGCCAAACCCCGTCGCTCGCGGTTACGACCGCGTTGCGTCTCGGCACTCCGGCCTTGTCCCTTGCGGTCCCCCATTGCGAAATCCGCAAGCAAACCCTCACTCGAAAGTCCTACCGCCAGATCGGCAAGCTCCTCGCCGCAACGCTACTGAAGCGACTCAAGTAGCCCCAGCAACTGAATATCTTTCATGAAAGTGAAGGGGCAGAAAGGGTCGGTCCGCACAAGGGGCAGAAAGGGTCAGGGGCAGAAAGGGTCGGTCCGCACATCCTAACATTTTAGGGGCAGAAGGGGCAGAGAGTCTCGGCATACGTGCAGAATGACGTCAGTCCCGTGCGCGCGCTGGCATGACAGAGGCTCACTACTTCGGTGGTCAAGTTGTGCCGTGGAAGTGTTTTTCCATCGTGTGGAACCTTTTCTCCATCGAATGGAACTTTTCTTGCAGGAAATGGAACTTTTCTTCCGGGACAGCCACGGCCGTGCGGAGGGGCACCTGCCTGGCAGTGAAGCCGGGTCATGTCTCCGGATTCAAGAATCATGTCATCGTTTTGGTGGCCTGCCCGGTCCGGAGACGCGTGCGGAACGGGCGCACGCTATCTGTCTCGAATGGCACTAAAGCAAGGACGATTTCGGATGGCACCTTTGCGGCTCACCGGGGACGGTTCGCCCTACCCACCAGACACTTGCGCAGACAGGTAGGGCGAAGCGTCCCGCTGAGCCGCTGTCTTATCTTAGTGCCATTCCTATCTGTCTCGGTATGCCGTGATAGACACGTCGGGAGTGATTCCCGCACACTTGCTTTCACGTTGAGGGCTTAGCCGCCCCAGCTCCCGTCCGCCTGGAGCCGGGGCTCGCAGATTGCCCTCGCAGGGGTTTGCGGCTATCCTTCTGCCATGATTTGCTGGATTCCTAACCGAGCAGGACGTGACATAATGCCTAGCGCATCGGCGCTTGAAAACAAGTGACACAAAGCGATGAACTTATACGAGGAGTTCTTCAGCATCGTCCGTGCATTTCACGGCAAAGGTATTCGCTACGCGCTTGTTGGAGGGTTGTCCCTGGCCTTCCATGATCGCCCGCGATTCACCAGGGACATTGACTTTCTTGTGAACCCCGAAGATCTTGGGGAGATTCGAGATGCGCTCGCGTCGCTCGGGTACAGACAAACGGCACCCGCATGGACTTTCAAGGATTCCACGCTTACCCTGCATCGATTTCTAAAGCCAGGCGAGGATGACGAAATGGTGGTGGATGTTATCGCTGCCGACGAGTCGCACCTCGATGTACTGGCGGATGCCATTCAAGCGGATTCGGATGCCGGCCCCGTTCCGGTCGCCAGGAAGCAAGATGTTGTTCGTCTGAAGAGGTTGCGGAACTCAAAGCAAGACCAGGCGGATATTGAGGCGTTGGGCGATGACAAGAATTGAAAAGGCGATTCACAAAGTCAGTGACATGCGGGAGTTCTATCGCCGCATACCGAAGTTCGCTGATCG
Source organism: Kiritimatiellia bacterium (assembly GCA_007132345.1). Taxonomy (GTDB): domain Bacteria; phylum Verrucomicrobiota; class Kiritimatiellia; order SLOV01; family SLOV01; genus SLOV01. Next base: position 9,409 of record SLOV01000312.1, on the reverse strand, counting down.
TGTTGCCGAGTCACGACCAACCCCGTACCAGACCTTTGATGCTTCACGCGACGCCGCTACGGGGTGGGCTTCCGTGTCAGACCTAGAAACCGGACAAACCGCGAGTAAAGAGCCGGAGAAGAGCCTATTGCGCGGAGAGGGTGGGTCAGCTTGCGCACATGGGCAACGCGGCATAGGTCGGGCATAGGACCTGATCCGCGGCTGGGGTCACTTCTGTATATAGTGCGGGAAATAGGTGGCGTGTCCCTTATGCCCTCTTATGCCCCCTCAAGAAGAGGTTCTGCCCAGCGCGCAGGCGGCTTGTGTCCCTGTCGGGTCATCTTGCCGCCCCAAAATTCAGCGACAGAGCGGTAGGGGTCGTCTGCTTGACTATTGTCGTAGAGAATGACGCGCGGAAGAACCGAGATCGCTCGTCCCAGGTTCAACAGCGTGCGGTCGTATCGTTTCATCATCTTTTCCGCAGGGACATCATGGCCGCCCACCATCACGCGAGCCTGAAAACGGGCTTGGGACAATGCAGCGCTTTCAATGCCTATGAAAAGGAGTGTCACTTCAAAACCCTGCCGAGCCGCCTCCAGCAGGAGATCCACCTTTGCGCCCACGGGATCAGAGAGCACGGTCTCGGAGATGAACGATTCCGCAAGACTTACCATCTTGCGACGCATCTGCTCAGCAACGCGAGCCGCCTCATACGCATCGATATGCAGCGACTCGGCCAAATGGCCGGCATTGATGAACGGTAGCGGTTTGTCTTCCAGGAACGTGCGATAGAAGGTCGTCTTCCCGGCTCCGTTGGGTCCGGCAAGCATGACCAGCACCGGGGCCACGCTTTATGACTCCACACCCCGGCTCGGATCGACGGGATCAGCGCTGTAGGGCGCCCCGGATGATCGGCAGATTCGCTTGCGCGCCCGATGCTTCCCTTGCGGAGATTCGACCTGTCTCAGCAATTCGTCGATGTCCTCCTCCCGGCCCCATGCGGCCACGCCTTCCTGCGCCGGCCAGGACAGCGTCGATTCCATCACGCGCCCGATTTGAGCCCAATGCTCAATCTGCTGCGGGGGCGACCGGTGATGCAGCGTGGCGCTCCGTTTCGCCTCCGCCAATAACTCGTCACTGACTCGTATGGACTTACTCACATTCTTACTCTGTGGCAATTTGCCACATTTTGCAAGAATCAACTGTACCGCCCTGGACGCACAGTGATCGGGATTGACTTTGCGGCCCCTTTCGCAGAATTCTGGCGCGCATTTTTCATCTCAGGAGGCGCCCCCTTGACCGACTATCAGCAAAATCCCGTTTCGCAGGCGACCTGGCCCTGGGCCGCGCCGCCGGTAGCGCCGAAGGTGTCGCCCGCCGCGCATGGGCGCAAGAAGGTTCTCATTACCACGCCAATCGCGCTGGCCATCGCCTATTCCGTGCACCGCTTTCTGGGGCACACCATCATGGCTTATGTCATCACCAGCATCGCCCTTTTCATCGCCTTTTCTGCCTTTGTACTGCCCTCTGTTTTCGCCGCCATCGATCGATTCTTTCTCCGGCTCGGCCACTATATCGGCGTCACGGTGACCTGGCTGCTGCTGGTCCCGTTCTTTTTCATCTTTTTCGTGCCTGGCCATGCCCTTTTCGCCCTGTTCGGCAAAGACCCCATGGCACGGCGTCGCCTGCCGGGTGACCAGAGCGGCTGGCATCAGCACCCCGGCATCACCCGCACCGAGCACTTTAAGAGGCAACATTAATGAATATTCTCGGGATCAGCGCCTACTATCACGACTCCGCCGCGGCCCTGGTGCGCGATGGCAAGATCGTCGCCGCCGCCCAGGAAGAACGCTTCTCGCGGAAGAAGCACGACGCCCGCTTTCCGGTGAACGCCGTGCGCTACTGCATGGCCGAGGCAGGCATTCACGGGCACGAACTCGATGCCATCGCTTTCTACGACAAGCCGGTGCTCAAGTTCGCGCGCATCCTCGAAACGTATCTCTCCACCGCCCCGAAAGGGTTGCAATCCTTCATGATGGCGCTGCCCCTCTGGATGAAGGAGAAGCTCTGGATTCCGCTGAAGATCGAGGACTCGCTGGCCGAGTGCGGCGTGGACATGCCGAAGAGCCTCTACTTCCCCGAACACCACGAATCGCATGCCGCCAGCGCGTTTTACCCTTCGCCCTACCAGAGCGCCGCCATCCTCACGGTCGACGGCGTCGGCGAATGGGCCACCAGCACCATTGGACACGGCCAGGACCACAAGATTTCCATCCTCCAGGAGCTGCGCTTCCCCCACTCGCTTGGCCTGCTCTACTCGGCGTTCACCTATTTCACCGGCTTCAAAGTGAACTCGGGCGAGTACAAACTCATGGGGCTGGCCCCATACGGGGAACCGACCTATGTCAACGAGATCTACGAGCATTTGATCGACCTCCGCGAAGACGGCTCCTTCCGGCTGAACCTGGACTACTTCGGCTATATCGACGGGCTCACCATGACGAACGACCGGTTCGCCAAACTCTTTGGCGGGCCGCCGCGCGGCGCCGAGTCGGAGATCGGCGAGCGCGAGATGAACCTGGCCCGCTCCATTCAGGTCGTCACCGAAGAGATCATCCTGCGCATGGCCCGGCACGCCCGCGAGCTGACCGGCGAGCGCTACCTCTGCATGGCCGGCGGCGTCGCGCTCAACTGCGTGGCGAATGGCCGGCTGCTCCAGGAGAAGGTCTTCGACGACATCTGGATTCAACCCGCGGCCGGCGATGCGGGCGGCGCGCTCGGCGCGGCGCAGATCGTCTGGCACATGGTGGAAGACAAGCCCCGCACCGTCAGCGGTAATGGGCGCGACAGCATGGAGGGCGCCTATCTGGGGCCGAACTTTGAGGACGACGAAATCGAGGCCTGGCTGAACAAGAATGGCTATCCGGCCCGCAAGCTATCCGAAGCAGAGTGGGCCCCCGCCATCGCCAAAGTCATGGCCGAAGAAAACGTAGTGGGCCTGTTGCAGGGCCGCATGGAGTTCGGGCCGCGCGCGCTCGGGGGCCGGTCCATCATTGGCGACGCACGCTCGCCGAAGATGCAGTCGGTCATGAACCTCAAGATCAAGTATCGCGAGTCGTTCCGTCCTTTCGCGCCCTCCTGCCTGGAAGAGCGTGTCAGCGACTATTTCGAATTGGACGAGCCTTCGCCCTACATGCTCCTTGTCGCGCCGGTGAAGCGGGAGCGCTGCATCGGCCTGGAAGAGAGCAAGACCCTGAGCATTCGCGAGCGCATCAATCAGATCCGCTCCGATATCCCGGCCATCACGCATGTCGACTACTCCGCGCGCGTGCAGACCGTGCACCCGGACACGAACCCCCGCTATTACGCGATCATCAAGGCCTTCGAGGAACTCACCGGCTACGGCATCATCATCAACACCTCCTTCAATGTGCGGGGCGAGCCGATCGTCTGCACGCCGGAAGACGCCTACCGCTGCTTCATGCGCACGGAGATGGATGTTCTCGTCCTCGGCTCTTTTCTCCTGACCAAAGCGGACCAGCCCGCCTGGCAGGAAGAAAAGGATTGGCGCGAGGATTTTGTACTGGATTAAGCCGCCCTGTAAGGCGCAAGGTTGCGGCCTGCGGTTGGGGCCGCGCTTCCGCGTTGCCCGCCGCCCGCAGAGAGGGAGGCGGTTATGATTGTTGTAAACACCGAAACGGTGCCGGGTCGCACCATCGTCGCCATCAAAGGGCTCGTGCAGGGGAACACCGTGCGCGCCAAACATGTCGGGCGGGATATTGCCGCCGGCTTCAAAAACATCTTCGGCGGCGAGCTCAAAGGATACACCGAATTGTTGGTGGAGGCGCGCCGCGAGGCGTTGTCCCGCATGCTGGGGCAAGCGCAGGAACTCGGCGCCAACGCCGTTGTGAACGTCCGCTTCGCCACCAGTTCCATCACCGCGGGCGCCGCGGAACTCTACGCCTACGGCACTGCGGTCGTGCTCGACGAAGCCGCACCGCCGCCCATGCAGCCGCCGCCCGGACCGTAAGGAACTGACATGGGCTGGGTGGAACTCTTCGCCATTTTGCTGCCCCTCGCCTTCACGGCCGGGGCGTTGCTGCTGACGCTGATGATCGGCCGCGGCATCGAGCGCCGCCATCTCCGCGATCTGGCCCGGCGGGAAGAGGAACTGGCCAGCATCATGCATACCGACCTGCGCAGCCTCCCTGCGCATTGGAACATCGCGCATGCCGAACTGGTGGATGGGTCCGTCGTGATCGCCGTCGATTACTTCAAGAGCTTTGTGGCCTCGCTTCGCAACCTTTTCGGCGGGCGCGTCCGGTCGCTCGAAACCCTGGTCGAACGCGGGCGTCGCGAAGCCATTTTGCGCATGCTTGAAATGGCGCGGGATATGGGGGCGAACGCCGTCTGGAACATCCGGCTGGAAACGGCAACGATCCAGGGCAGGCGCCAGAACTCTTTCGGGGGCGTCGAAGTCGTGGCGTATGGCACCGCCCTCCGTGTCGACTCATGAAGCGCAACTTCCTGTCGGTGCACGACGAACCGGCCTTCTCCGCGCAAGCGCAGGCCGATCCGTCGGAGACGAACGCCGCCACGTTGCACCCGCAGGAAGAAATCGACACCATTCGCGACTCCGTCCTGAACGAACCGCATTTCGGCGACAGCGCCCGGCCGGAGGCGTTCAGGGACTGGGTGGCTGCGAAACGGGCCGGCACGACCCGCGGCGGGAGCCTGCTACTGACGATCGCCGCCGGACTCCTGGCCGGCCCCTTCGCGGTCCTGGGCGCCTTCGCGGCGGGCAATCCCACCCTCTTCGCCGTGGTCTACATTATCCTTTTCGGCCCCGTCATCGAAGAGTTGCTGAAGCAGTCGGGCATGATCTATCTGCTCGAGCGGCGGCCTTACCGCATCTTTGCCGGCTGGCAATTCCCGCTGGCGGCTGTGCTGGCGGCCCTCATCTTCGCCTCCATCGAGAACTTTCTCTACATCTACCAGTTCTCGTCCGTGACCAACGACACCGCGCGCGTGGCGGAATTTGCCATGTTCCGCTGGAAGGTCTGCACCGCCCTGCACGTGGGGTGTGCCATCGTGGCCAGTTTCGGATTGCGCCGTGTCTGGCAGGAGCAGACGCGAACCGGCCGACCCGCCGATCTGAGCCTCGCGTTCCCCCTCGTCACGGCGGCGATCGTCATTCATGGTGTCTATAACTTGATTGCCCTGTTCCTCACCGACTTATTTTGAACGCCCGGAAGTTTGCCCCATGCATTGTGTTGTAGGCTGGAACCCCGAAGGCACCGAAGCGCCGGCGACCCAGGCAGACGCAGCGGTGCGCAGTTGTCTGGAAGCGTTTCAGGGTGTCGAGGTGCTGCCGCGTATGCAGGTGGTCGCCATCTACGGCCACGGGCAACAGGAGCGGTTGCTGCGCGAGCTGGCCGCCATCGCCGCTGCGCATCCCGAGGCAGACCTGGCCTACCTCGTCAGCCCCCTGATCGTCGGCGGGCTTTATCAGGGGCGCCTCTTCGATGCGGAGCTTGCCGCAAATGTGAACCGGCTGACCGACGAACCGGATTCCTCGTTCTAAGGCTTGCAACCCGATCGGATCGCCTTAGACTCCTGCGCTCATGCAGACAAATTGGATAGCGGAAGCCGTCAATTACCAGATCAACCTCCGTTCGCTGGCCGCGCGGGAACCCCGCAACGCCATCGAGGCCGCGCGTGAAGTCGAATCGCTGCCTTCGCCGCTGCAATACGTCACCCGTAACCTCGACGCGCTGAAAACGCTCGGCGTCAACCTGCTGCACCTGATGCCCCCCTTCCGCATGGGCGTCGAGTCGCGGAAAGGCATTGGCTCCCCGTATGCCACGAGCGATTTTTTAAGCGTTGACCCCGAATACGGCACCATGGACGACCTCAAGGCGTTTATCCGCGCAGCCCACCAGCAGGGGTTCCGCGTCATTCTCGGCATGGTGCCCAACCATACAAGCCGCGATCACGTCTGGATGACGGAGCATCCTGACTATTATGTACGCGACGAACAGGGTACCGCCCTCTATGACCTGGACTGGAGCGACTCCGCCAAGCTCGACTACACCAACCCGTCGCTGCGCACCGCCATGCTGGAGATCTACGATTTCTGGCTGAGCATTCTCGGCACCGACCCCGACGGAGAGCCGGACGGCGTGGACGGGTTCCGCGTCGACATGGCGCACTTCATCAACGACAAGGGATTCTGGGACGAGGCGCTTCCCGAACTCTTCCGCCGGCACGCGCAGCGGCAGATACTGTTTATGGCGGAATGCTACGGCGCGGCCAATAATCTCGATCTCTTCGCACGCGGCTTCAATGCGGCGTATGACGACGACTTCTACAAAGTCTGCGCCTACTGCTATGCGGTCGACGAGCAGGGCCGCACCTGTATCCGGCTCTCTCCCGACGCCGTGCAGAACTATGACTTCCGCGATCAGTACGAAGCCTTCCAGCGTGGCGGCATCGCAGCGGCCATGGAGGCCTGCCTGATGAAGTACGAGCGGGAACTCGCGCCCGGCCCCGAGAGTCCCCGACTCGCCCGCTACATCGACAACCACGACGAAGGCCGCGGGGTTTTCCGCTTCGGCGAGGGCGCCGCCCTCGCCGCCATGCAGCTCCTCTTCTTCTCCGGCCATGCCATCCCCTTTCTGCTGACCGGCCAGGAGTTCGGAGCCGTGAATCGCCCCCCCATTCACGAGCGCTTCAACCTTTGCGATAAAGGGCCGCGCGTGGTCCGCGGCGTGGACGTCGAAGCGCGGCCAGGCATCGAGTTTGAGGGGAACCTCTTCGCACGCGGCCGGGAAATGCGCCAGCAATGGTACAACTTCTACCGCGACCTGATTCAACTGCGCGCCGCTTTTCCCGAGTTCGCGCTCGGCGACTTCCGCCTCCTGGAGGCCGGCGAACAATGCCCAGGCAACCAGCGCACGGTCATCGCCTTCGAACGCCGCATGGGCGAAGGGATCCTGCGCTGCGCCGTGAATCTTGGTCCCGACCCACGCAAGCTCAACCATGCATCGCTCTTTGCACGCCCGGCCATCTACGGCGGGATGGTGAACGACACCCTGCAGCCCTTCACGGCCATTGTGGTGCGCAGCGCCTGAGGCGCGAATTCCAGTGCGGATTCAGAGCCGGGGGAAGACACCGCCGTTCCCGTCTTCCCGGAACAGCCGTTGCTCCTGTGTCTGCACGCGATTCATCAGCGGAGAGATCATGAGCACCCACGCCACCAGCATGATGAAGATGAAGATCCAGATCAGGCGCCGCACCAGATTGGACTCCGGCTCGCGTGGCTCCTGTGGCATATAAGGCGAAGGCGCGCGCTTGCGGCGTTTGACCCGCTCCGGCGCGGACGACACATGGCCGGCGGGCGGGGCCGGCTCGGCGGGCGAAGCGACCGCATACCGCTCCGGCCCGGCGCCTGGGGCCGCGGCCTCCGCCGCTTCGCGGTCGGGGTCGGGCACTGCTTCGTGCCGTTCCGCATGGGCGTCGTCGTTCCCCTGCCACACCTGGCGGTTCCGCCGGAGTTTGAACTCCTTCGTCTCCGGATCGTACTGGTAAAGGCCCTTGTCCATCACGTCACGTCGTACTCCATTTTCCCCGGTATGGGCAAGTACTCCGTGCCGCAAAGCGAGCCGCGAAAGCAGCGTGTCTCCGCCCGGCACCTGTGCTATAGTCTCGCGCTTTCTTCATGCAAACCACCGCTCCAGAGCAAATTGCCGCCGACGCCTGGCAGGATTTGGACGACGACGCCCTGCTGCGCCACCGCATCTGCGATCTGCGGCTGCGCCTGCCCGGCTCCGCAGTCGAGCCCCAGGTGCGGACCTTTCATCATGAACTCGCCGAGCGCGGCCTCGTTTTTCATCCATCCTGCTACCTCACCACTGAATGGCTCTGCCCCGACGGCGTGCCCTTGATCGGCATTCCCTTCTGCCTGGCGCATCCCCGGCTCGTTCGTCTCGAAAAGACCATGATGCTGGAGGTGGAGGGCGGAACCCCCGCCAACTGCATGAAACTGCTCCGCCACGAAGCCGGGCACGCCTTCAATTATGCCTATCGCCTCTACCGACGCACCCGCTGGCGCGAACTCTTCGGCCGCATCTCGGAGGAATACGACCCCGGCACCTATTACCCCCGCAAATACAGCCGGCAGTTCGTCGAGCACCTCCCCGACAATTACGCGCAGGCCCACCCGGACGAGGATTTCGCCGAAACCTTTGCGGTCTGGCTCACCCCCGGTCTTGACTGGCGCACCAAATATGCCGGGCGCCATGCCCTCAAGAAGCTCGAATATGTGGATCACTTGATGAAAGAGGTGGGCCAGCGCCCCCCCCTCGTCTCGGGCGGCAAGCGGCTCTGGCCCGTCAATCGCATCCGCTCGACCCTCGCCTCCTACTATCGCAAAAAACGCAACGCGTTCGGACAGAGCTATCCTGGCTACTACGACGAATTCCTGAAGACCCTCTTCGCCACCGGCAGCAGCGGCGAGGCGGCCAGCCGCTGGCTCTCCCGCCATCGCAAGCGCATCGTGCAACAGCTCGCCGCGGAAGCGCGCCTGCGCAAGTACGCCATCGATGTCGTCGTGCGCCGACTTGTTGCACGTGCCCGCGAACTGGACCTCTGCCTGCGCTACGACGAATCCGAAACCCTGCTCCGGCTCTGTATCGCCCTCACCGCCATGCTCTGCGAGGAGAGAGCCTACGAGCGATCCGCCAACGGAAAGGCCTATTAACCGCGTGAAGATCATCGCCCTCATCGACCCCGAAACCTTTGCCCCCGACGACCCCCAGTTCGAACAAGGGCTCGACCATGTTCTCCGCCTGCTCGAATACCATGTTGTGGAGGCCCTCCGCATCCTCGGGCACACCGTCGACGTCATGCCTTTCGAGCTGGATATTCTCCAGACCCTGCAACAGATCGTCGACACCAAGCCGGACCTGATCTTCAACCTCACCGAGCATTTCCGCGGCGATCGCCAGATGGACATGAACATCGCCTCCCTGCTCGAACTCTCCGGCTATCCCTACACCGGCACCGGACCATCCGGCCTCCTCCTCTGCCGCGACAAAGCCCTGGCGAAAACCATTCTCAACCATCACCGCGTCAAGGTGCCCGACTTCGCCTCCCTGCCCGTTGGCACCACGCGCCTGCAGCGGCGCATGGACTATCCCATGATCGTGAAGCCCGCCCTCATGGACGGCTCCGACGGCATCTCCCGCTCCTCCATCGTCTTCAACGAAACCGAACTCGCCGAGCGCGCGGAGATGCTGCACAGCCGCACCCAGCAGCCCGTCATCTGCGAAGCCTTCGTCCACGGCCGCGAGATCTACGTCGGCGTGCTCGGCAACCGCCAACTCACCGTGCTGCCCCCGCGCGAGCTTCGTTTCGATGCCTCCGCCGA
>SLOV01000399.1 GCA_007132345.1 Kiritimatiellia bacterium | reverse complement strand
TGAAGTTACAGGTTAGTGACATCATTTGGCGGCATCTCGATGCCGCTTTGCATCGCGCCTTCTTGAAGGCGCAGTCGTCTAGGCGTTCTTCACGCTCTCTTCCGACGCTCTCTCACCAACGCTGAAACCAAAGCGCTTTCAAGAAAGCGCACTCCAAAACGCTTCGCGTGAAGCGAATAGCCTTTCGAAAGAGCGGAGAGATTTCACTTCGCACGGCGCGCGCACAAATCGCTAAACCGGTCTAAGCCGGTCACTCGCCAGTCTCTCGCGACCAGTTCGGAAACCTCGCCTGCACCTCCGCCAAAAAGAGTAGGACGGTCTTTTAGGCCGTCCATCAGCGCGCTGAGTGATTTCGAACCACAAAAGACTGGCAAAACGGATGGGGCGCGCTTATCATCCAGCAGTGAAATGGGGAGGTCCTCATGCCGCAGCATGTCGAATCTATTTCGGGTTGCGCCTATGCCGTGGATGCGCAGGATCGCATCGCCGCGGTAGATGGTGGCTGGCGGCAGTTCGCGATGGAAAACGATGGCGAAATGTTGATCGCCGATCGCGTCCTGCGCCGCAGCCTTTGGGACTATATCCGCGGGATCGAGAATCGCTTGATTTACAAGCGGGTTCTGGACCATGTCCGTCAGAGTGGAGAATCCGTCGCCTTCGACCTCCGGTGCGATAGCCCGACACTGGAGCGGCACCTTCGAATGGAGGTCGCGCTCTTGCCTGAAAATGGGTGTCTCTTTCAAACACAGCTCGTTCGCTACGAAGTGCGCGAGGCGGTCTTGCTGCTCTCTCGCGAGGCGGTGCGATCCCTCTGCAGTGTCGCGGTCTGCGGCTGGTGCATGTGCGTAGAGGTTTCGGGCCATTGGTTGCCCCTACCGGATGCCGTGCAACGGTTGGCGGACCATCACACCCCTGTCTGGCCGAACCTGGCTCACACCATCTGTCCCGACTGTTTCGCAAGGCTGGACGCGCTCCTGACATCAAGTCGGCCCACCTGGCACAGATTGGATTTCGGTGCCGATTTGCGCCATTAACCCTTATTCATCCAGGGGTGGCAGAACACGTTCAATCTCGGCACGGTGCGGTTCGTGCTGCGGCGGCACCCTCAGCGATGACCCGAGGTTTCGCTGAACACCCGCTGTTTTCCACGGCTTTTCCGTGAGCCGGAGCGGGGACGGGTGGGTCCGGTGACGGAATCCCGTTTCCAGTTGATCCGATGCCGTTCCGTCCGTATCTTTGCGGCCCAATGTGAGGGTTGATGGGAAAGGAACCACGCCAACGATGATCTCGGTGATAATCCCCGTTTTGAATGATGTACAAGGGCTGCGCCGCACGCTGCAGTCGCTGGTGCCCGAAAAGGAGGGCCACGAAATCCTGGTGACGGACGGCGGCAGTATTGATGGAAGTCCGGAACTGGCCGAGTCCTATCCGTGGGTGACCCTCTTGCGAGGAGAACCGAAGCGAGCGGTGCGCCTGAACGAGGCGGCCTCGGTGGCGCAGGGGGATATCCTGATCTTTCTGAATGCCGGGATGACGCTGGAGCGGGGGTGGCCGGCGGAAGTGCAGCGGGTTGCTGAGCAACCGGGATTCACGCTCGGGCATTGCCGGCTACATTACGACGCTGCGGGGCCCGGAGACCGGGTACTGGAGGCTTTTGCATGGGTCCGCGCGAGGCTCCTGCGCTTCCCGTTTGGTCACCAGGCGCTTTTCATTCGCAAATCGAGCGTGGTGGGAGGGCGCCTCTTTATCGACATGCCCGCGCTTGAGGATGTCGAACTGGTGCGCCGCATGCGTAGCAGTGGGCGGGTCATGGCGGCTGGTGTATGTGCGGTGAACCCAGGCGACCGCCCGGAGACCGGATCTGTGCCACGCCAGATCTGGCGCGAGCTGCAGCTCGTGCTGGGCCTGCTTCGCGGTAGAACCATTAACGAGCTGCAGGCCTGTTGTGACGGCGGTTCGGACCAGGCGCTGGCCATGTTTGTGCAGCGCCCCGAACCGGGCCAGGTCAAGACATGGCTGAACGATCTGATGGGCCAGGAGCGCGCCGCCGCCCTCTATCGGCGAAATGTCGAGGAGGTGCTGCATACGGCACAGACGGCCCCCGTCGATGCGCGCGCCTATGTCTTTTACACCCCCGAAGATGCGCGCCAGGAGATGCAAAGCTGGTTGGGCGATTCCTGCATGCTGATCGCGCAGCAGGGCGATGACGACAAGCAACGCCGTGCACAGGCGCTGGACACGCTCTTCGAACTCGGTGTCGAGCGCATTGTGCTTCTTGGGCCGCACTGCCCTGCCATGCAGCGGCATCATGTCGCCGCCGCCGTGCGCGCCTTACGCGAGCACGATGCGGTGGTGGGACCTACCGACGATGGTGGCTGCTACCTGGTGGGCTTCCGCCGCGAACAGAGGGACCTGATTGTGGGACTGGAGTGGGAGCCCGACGGCGTCTTTTCCGAATTGGTGTCCGCCTTCTCCTCGGCGGGCGTTCGCCATCAATGCCTCGAAACCTTGAAAGACCTCGACAGCGTGGAAGACCTGCCGTTCAACTGGGCGCTGGGGTTGGTCCAGGAGTAATCAGGGCCTTTCGGCGCGTGTCGGTCGATTCGATCCTTTTTCTTCGTAGTTTTTGCGGAGCTCGCACGATTCTTGTCCAGAGCTCATTGAACAAAATCGGACCAAGGCGGTCCACTATCCAGTATGAAGCTGATGCCCTCGAAATTCTCGCGAATGTGTCTGGTCGTCCTGCTGGGGCTCTGTGCCGGGGCTTGGACAGGTTATGCCCGGAGCCCGGCCGTTACGGCTGAACTTGTTGCCGAACACCAAAGCTTGCAGCCGGGGACGGAAGCCTGGGTCGGGGTGCGCCTCGACATGGAGGAGAAATGGCATACCTATTGGATCAACCCGGGCGATGCGGGCCTTCCAACCTCGATCGATTGGGATCTGCCCGAAGGCTTCGAGGCCGGCGAGATCGTATGGCCAATCCCCATCACGTTTCCTTTCGAGGGGCTCGTCAACATTGGGTACGAGGACACCGTCCTTCTGATGGTTCCGTTGAGCGTGCCTGCAGACCTTGAAGCCGGCACCGAAGTAGAACTACGTGCGCAGGTCGACTGGCTCGAATGCGCCGACGTCTGCATTCCTGGCGAAGCAGCCGTCAGTCTGCATCTGCCCGTCTCCGGGGATGCGCCGGTGCCAAATCCTGAGACGGCGGAGCTGTTCGCTTCCACGCGCGCAAATTTACCCGACGCATCGGACGATTGGACGATTGAGGTTTCTGTAGAAGCGGGTGCCCGCGCCCTATCGATCTTAGCCAAACCGCCGTTCTCGCTGGGGGCAAGTTTAGATACGTTGACGTTCTTTCCCGAACAGGAAGGGTTGATCGAATACGGCGGCCGACAAACGGCCACTCTGACCGATGCAGGCATCGAGTTACGCGTGCCTCTGGCAGGGGCCGGGCCAATTTGGCCTGACGTGCTGTCGGGCATTATTCTCGCCGGTAATGGCTGGGACGGGGATTCGGAGCCCGATGCCGTTCGCTTCTCGATGCCGTTCGACCGGGATGCAGGTGCAGCGCAGGCCGCCATCCCGACCCGAGCAGGTGGCGCACCGCTGACGATTCCCATCGCCCTGGTATTGGCTTTCATTGGCGGGCTCATTTTGAATCTGATGCCTTGTGTCTTCCCTATTTTGTCGCTCCGCATCATCGGGTTCGTGAACCAGGCCCAATCGGATGCGAAGAGCGTGTGGCTGCATGGCCTCATCTTCGCGGCCGGTATCCTGGTCTGCTTCTGGATCCTGGCGGGTGCGCTGCTGGTGCTGAAGGCGGGCGGCGCGGCCATCGGCTGGGGGTTCCAGTTGCAGTCTCCCATGTTCGTTATGGCGGTTACCACGCTCTTTCTCCTCCTGGCCCTTAATC
>SLOV01000011.1 GCA_007132345.1 Kiritimatiellia bacterium | reverse complement strand
GTAAAATCTCGGACAGATTCAGAGATTTCGGTTATAGTAGCAGGTGTGGATGACCTCATGACGCGTTGTCGGCGCGAATACAGGGCGATAATGAAGGATTTTCGGCTATACGGGGTCTAACGTGGTGGTATGAAATCTCTCGAAATTCTATGCGCACTACTTCTGGTGGCGCTCCCGATGACAGGGCGCGGCTCGACGCCCAGCTTTGATCGCTACCAGATCATCCTGGACCGGAAACCGTTCGGTGCCGCGCCGCCCGCACCGGAACCGCCGCCGCCGCCGCCGGGGCCAGAAGCGCCGCCCTGGGCCGATTCCTATCGATTGGTTTCGGTGACGCAGGTGGAGGGAGGCGATGTTCGGGTTGGCATCCTGGATCGGCGGAATAACAAGGCGGTGGTGCTGCGCATCGGCGAAATGCAGGAGGGCATCGAGCTGTTGACGGCCGATGTCGCTGAGGAATCCGCGCAGCTTCGAAAGAATGGGGAAACCGCCACGATGAATTTGCAGGGGGCCACCGCAGGGGAGCGCCCCTCGGCGCCAGCCACGCCAGCGGCGGGGGCCAGGCCAACGCCTCCCCGACCGGGCCAGGCAACCCGTCCCACCCCGCCTCAGACCGTTCGGCCCACGATTCGACCGGGAGCCCGCCCGCCGCAGCCCGGCCAGGTGGCCAGGCCCCAGCCGCAACAGCCTGGCCAACCAACCCCGCCCGGCGTGATTCGTCCCGGAATGCCAAGGCCACAGGCTCAGGAATAGGAGCAGAGACCATGAACGCCAGATCCGCCATCTTATCTCTTTCTTTGATCGCTCTCGCCGGCGCGGCATTCGGCGCGGACGGTTTTGAGCGTTATCGTGTCATCCTCTCCCGCATGCCGTTCGGCGAAGCGCCGCCTGAGCCCGCGGCACCGGAGCCGCCGCCCACGCCGCCCGCGGAATCGTTTGCCAAGCATTTACGTGTCTGCTCAATCACCGAGCAGGCGGAGACAGGCAGAGTTCGGGTGGGCATTGTCGACAACCAGACACAGAGGTCTTTTGTCTTCGGGGAAGGGGAAATCGTCGACGAGATCGAGCTGGTGTCCGCGAGCCTGGCCGACGAGGAGGCGGTTCTGCGCAAGGGGCAGGAGATTGTGCGGATCCATCTTGTTTCCGGGGAAATGACCGCGGTGACGGGACAGCAACTTGCGGCAGAAAGGGCCGGGCGCGCCCGGACCGATGCCGCCGCGTTGCAGTCGTATCGGGACCGCCGTCAGGCACGACAGGAACTGCGCCGCCAGCGCCAGGAGCGCGAGCAGGAGCGTCTGGAACGGCAGCGGGAGGCGGCGGAATTGGCGTCGCGCTACACGCCCGAGGAACTGCGCGCCCGCCTGCAGGATTACAATATGGAGGTCATCCGTGCGGGTATGCCGGCGTTGCCGATCGAGCTAACCCCTGAACAGGACGCACAATTGGTGGCCGAGAACATCTTGCCGCCAACCGAGGGTTCCCCGGCGCCCGGCGCGCAAGTGGCTCAGCAGACGCCAGCACCGACTCCCGTTCAAACGCCAACGGCACCATCAGCAACTGATTGGCAAGAGCTTGCGAGGTCGGAGGTGGAATCCTTTGCACCCGCACCGCTTGGGCGGACGCCCGATCCGGTCGACGACTTTGACGCCGCCCTGCTGGAAGAGCTGAATCGGCTCCGACTGGAAGAACTGTTGCGGGAGCGTCAGGCGCTGGAAGAATCGCTGGAAATCGGGTTCTGAAGCGCTCGCACGATCACGATTGCCCTGGGGTGGGCGGGAATGTGATGGATCCGCCGTTTCCCGCGTTCGCCATATCGTTGGAATCGCCGTTGCCTGTCGCAGGCGGCGCTGTGCTGCCCCCGTTATTTACAATGTCGCCTACATCAATATCCACTGCCTGAATCGACACAGCGGCAGTGGCCGTGTTGGGAATGGCTGCGCTGTCACGCACGGTAACTTCAAGGTTCCCCGCGACGCGCGCCGTGAGCGTCAACGTGGCATTGCGGTCGCCCGACGGCGCAATATCCGCAAGACTCGGGTTTGAGAGCGTCCAGGTAAAGGCTCCGCGCCCGCCCGATGCCGTGAATGTTGTGGATTGCCCGACACGCAGGCTTGCGGTGGAGGGGGAGATGGCCACTTGTCCAGTGCCTGTGTCGGGAACCACGTTGGTGGGCACCTGGGCGGTCGCGAAGAGCTGGCCCACGAGCATATCCTCGATCCAGGAACCGCTCATGGTGGAGGTTCCCCCTTCCACATTAAAGTTCCCGGCCAGCGTGGCCCGATTCCCTGTCGTGGAGCGCCCTTCCATGGTAAAAGTTGCGCGAGAGCCTTCAATGACCTGGCCGATGGTGCCCCGAAAGACGATCCCGTTGTTATCGATGGCCTCGAGTTGGTCTCCGCTCTGGCGCAGATTCAGATTACGAACAGGGGCGCCGGAGGTGCGCGAGACAATGGGCTCTCCATTCCGGGCATAGAAGCCCTCGACCACGATCGGAACGTTACGGGTGGCGGAGCCGGAAGAACTGATGTCGCAGGCGCTGAGAACCGCGATGACGACAAGAGCCGCAGCTCCCGCTACTGTCAGATGCCGAATACTCATTTCCAAACCCTTTCTTTGTTGCCCTGCTTTGTGGTGCGCATGCCGAAATCACCGGCAAGCGCTTACACCAGATCGATCAAATCGCTTACCGAATCGCGCGGCTCCTTCTGGCCGGTGGGTTCCTGGCGCTCTTCACGACCGTTCCGCTCGCCCTGAGAAGAGCGGTCACGGTCACTCGGTCCACGCCGTTCTCCACGGCCACCACGACGGGAACCCCGGCCCCGCGGCCTTCGGTCGCGCCGCCCCCCGTTATGCCCGGAGGCGCCTTCGGCGGCATCCGCACCGCGCGGTGCCTCAATCGCCTTTCGGAAGGTGGCAAGACGCATGGTCGCCACGCCCCTGCCACGCACCAGGGCTTCCGTCTCCTTGTCGTCGGTGACGACCAGTGCATCGGGCTGGTGCCGGGAAGCTTCCTGGATCGTGGCACCGACGCTTCCAGCCTTGTCGGCATAGAGGACTTTGATGCCTTCGAACTCGGCGCCATGCGCCGCGGCCCGTAACTCTTCTCCATCCAGCACCGCAATTACCGGCACGGACTCGGCGCGGGCATATTTTGCCAACCGCTGCAGCGCCTGAATCTTCTGCTTCGGTGGTACACGCGCGCCGCTTCCAGCCAGCGTGCTGACATCGATGATGCAGGCCTTGCAAAGCTTGCCACCAGAAAGGGCGGCACCGCCACCGACCCACGATTTAAATAAGTCCAAAGCACCCATACGTATTGCCACCAGTCCTGAGTTTAAAGGGGTTTACAAACCGGAACCGCAACGACCATCGGAGCAATTCCGAGAATCATGACTTATAGCATCTGTGGATAAGATCGCAAGCCCCCTTACACGGCATCGTTGTGGTGCGCGATCCGATTCAGCCTTGCCCCCCATCGCTCGTTTGCAGTCGCCCGATGATCGCAGCGCATGCCGCGGAGAGTCCGTAGACCAAGACAACCTGCCAGAGATTTCGGTTCAGGGGGGCGTCGAGGTAGATCTCGAAGAGCCGCGCCAGGGCCGGCGCCAGCAGTAAGCCGGTCAGCACGCGCGAGGCATTCGTCCCGCGCCGCCAGCCCAGCCAATCGGTCACGGCTTCGATCCAGGCGGGCAAAGGCAACAGCCACAGGCCCCAGCCGTCGAGGAACGCAAGGGACAGCCGCCCGAGCAAACTCAGCGTCAGGAGGAGCGCCGCCAGCGGATAGATGGCGAGGCAACGCGCGCAGAGCGGCAGCATGCGGCCCGGCCCAAGCGGCAGGCACACGCAGCGTCGCCAGCCATCCGCTTCCGCTTCGGGGTGGTGCGAAAAGAGGAGGTGCCCCCTGATGGGGCGACGCT
>SLOV01000221.1 GCA_007132345.1 Kiritimatiellia bacterium | reverse complement strand
GCGCAGGACCGGCTCTGGATCAACGAAGTCGCGCCGCGGCCCCACAATAGCGGGCACCATACGCTGGCCAATTCGGTGACCTCGCAATACGAGCAGCACTTGCGCGCCATCCTCGATCTCCCGCTCGGCGCGACCGACGCATTGGCGCATGCGGCGATGGTGAATCTACTGGGCGCGGAGGGCTATGAAGGCAAGCCGATCTACCGCGGCATCGAAGACTGCTTGCGGGTGCCGGGCTGCACCCTGCATATATATGGGAAACCGGAGACGCGCCCGTTCCGCAAAATGGGGCATGCCACGATCGTGGGACAGGATCCAGAGGCCGTGCTCTCCGCCGCGCAACAGGTTCGCAAGACAGTAAAGGTTATCGCATGAAGACTCCCCTTGTCGGCATCATCATGGGCTCCGACTCCGACCTACCCGTTATGCAGGAGGCGGCGGACGCATTGCGCATTCTCGATGTGCCGTGCGAGGTCTCTATCGTTTCCGCGCACCGCACGCCGGAGCGGATGGTGCGCTATGCCCGCACGGCGCGGGAGCGCGGGTTGAAAGTGATCGTGGCGGGCGCGGGCGGCGCGGCGCATCTGCCGGGCATGGTGGCGGCCATGACCTCGCTACCGGTGATCGGGGTGCCGGTCCGTTCGAGTAATTCGATCGATGGCTGGGACTCGGTCCTCTCAATTCTCCAGATGCCGGCTGGCGTGCCGGTGGCGACGGTGGCGCTGAACGGAGCCCGCAACGCGGGACTGCTCGCCGCACAGATCCTCGGCACGCACGACGAAGCGCTGGCCCGGAGACTCGACGCCCTGAAGGACGGGCTTCGCGCAGGCGTGGAAGAGAGGGTGGCAGGACTGGCGCAGCAGGGTTTCGCGCAGCCTGAGTTATGAACGTACCCGCGCACCCGACCGGCGGCATGATTCGTCATGTGACGAGCGGCCCGGAAGAAACCGAGGCGGTGGCCCGCGCGCTGGCCGACGAGCTGCGGCCCGGCGCCGTGATCGCGCTGCACGGCCAACTGGGCGCGGGCAAGACCTGCTTTGTGCGTGGCCTTGCAGAAGGGTTGCGCGCCGCCGGGCCGGTTACCAGTCCCACGTATACGCTGGTTCAGGAATATGAGGGTTCGATGCCTCTCTACCATATCGATCTCTACCGCATCCGCACTGCATCCGAGGCGCTGGGTTTCGGGCTCGACGAGTATATGGAGGGGGGCGGGGTCACGGCCATCGAATGGGCCGAGCGTGCGGGGGCGCTGTTGCCGCCTTCGACGATTCATGTGCGCATCGAACCCGGCGCCACGGAAGAGGAGCGGATCCTCTCTCTCACGCGAGGCCCGCCGTGCTGACGCTGGCCATCGAGGCGTCCACCATGCAGCCGAGCCTCGCCTTGTTCCGCAAGGACGCGCGGGTGGCCGAGCGCGAATGGGAGGAAGCGGGGCGCGGCGGTCGCCTCCTCTTTGCGGAGTTGGCGGCCCTGACGAAATCGGCCGGGATCGATCTGGGCGAAATCGACCGTTATGTCTGCGGGCGTGGCCCCGGCATCTTCTCCAGCCTGCGCATGGCCCTCACGGCCGCGCAGGCCGCCGCCCTGCCGGGGCAGGCAGAGGTTCTTGCCTTCAGCAGCGGCGCTGCCCTTGCGTGGGAGTGGCTGATGCACCGAAATGCAGAGCGCGTTGCCATCGTGGGCGACGCCCGACGGGGCATGTGCTGGCTGGGCATCTTCGAGCAGGGCCAGCATGGCCCGGAATGCGTGCAGGACTGGCGCCTGGCGCCGCCGTCGGAATTGTCGGGCCTGGCTGGTGACGGCACACCGCTACTGAGTCCGGACGCAGATCGGGTCGTTGCGCTCTGGCAATCGACGCAAGAGGGCGATGCGGGGTCGCTGCGATTCGTCCCGGCGATTCCGCGGGCGCGCTACCTCGGCGAGTATGCGCTGCGCCGCCTCTCGACCGGCGGCCCGCCGGAGGCGCTCGAACCCCTCTATATGCATCCGCCGGTCGACCCGCCGAAAAATGTCGCATCCGGTTGACTTTATGCCCTTTCCCGTCTTCTATTTGCGGCTGGGAATCACGCATGAAAGAAAAACTCGACGAGCAAGCCCTGCTCTATGCCGGCAACGCAGCGTTTGTGGAAGGTCTGTACGAAGATTTCCTGGTCGATCCAGGTTCTGTACCGGCGCCATGGGCGGACTATTTTTCGCGCGTGAAGGACGAGACCCGCCACCGCGGCGGCGATATCGCGCACTCGGTGGTGCGTAGCCACTTTGTTGGGCTGCCATCGCAGGTTGGCAGCGAACAGCACCGCACGGTAATGGCGCCAACGCATATCAGCGCCTACAAGCAGGCAGGCGTTAACGACCTGATCAACGCGTACCGCCTCTACGGGCACCTGATGTGCGAGCTGGACCCGCTGCATCTCCGCTCGAAGAAAAAGGCGCGGGCCCTGCAACTTTCCGAGTATCGGCTCGGTGAAGAAGACATGGACACCGTCTTCATGACGCCGGCCCTGCATGGCGTCGAACAGGCAAAGCTTCGTGACATCATCCAGATGCTTCAAGAGACGTACACCGGTCATCTCGGCATCGAATACAAGCATATCCGCGACTACGAAGAACGGCAGTGGATCGAAAAGCGCCTCGAAAGCACGCGCTGCCGTATTCAGCTTGAGCCCGAGGCGCGCCTCAATATTCTGCGGCGGCTCACGGCCGCCTCCGCCCTCGAACGCTTCCTGCACACCCGCTATGCCGGCCAGAAGCGTTTCT
This sequence comes from Kiritimatiellia bacterium, assembly GCA_007132345.1. Taxonomy (GTDB): domain Bacteria; phylum Verrucomicrobiota; class Kiritimatiellia; order SLOV01; family SLOV01; genus SLOV01. The sequence goes on along the minus strand of SLOV01000221.1, from coordinate 11,788 downwards.
CGCTGGAAGGGAGCGATGTCCTGATTCCTGCGCTGGACGAATTGATTCACCGCGCGGGCTCACAGCATGTGAAAGAGATCGCCGTCGGCATGGCGCATCGGGGCAGGCTCAACGTCCTCATCAACATCATGGGCAAGCTGCCTAGCGAACTCTTCCTGAAGTTCGAGGATAAGCAGGAAAAGCGAACCGGAACAGGCGACGTCAAGTATCACGAGGGCTACTCCTCGAACGTCCGCACCCCGGGCGGCCCGGTGCATCTGGCGCTGGCCTTCAATCCCAGCCACCTGGAGATCATCGATCCGGTCGTCATCGGCTCCGTCCGCGCCCGGCAGGACCGCCGAAGCGACTCCGCGCGCGATGAAGTGCTCGGCGTGCTGATTCATGGCGACGCCGCGATCGCCGGCCAAGGGGTCGTCTACGAGACCTTTAATCTCAGCCAGACGCGCGGCTTCACCACGGGCGGCACCATCCACTTTGTGGTGAACAACCAGATTGGCTTCACGCTGAGCAATCCGATGGACACGCGCTCCACACTCTATTGCACGGACATCGGCAAAGTCGTCAATGCCCCGATCCTGCATGTGAACGGAGACGATCCGGAGGCGGTCCTCTACGCGGTACAGTTTGCGATCGATTACCGGATGACGTTCCACAACGATGTATTGATCGACATTGTCTGCTACCGCCGCCACGGCCATAACGAGGCGGACGAACCGTCGGCGACGCAGCCGATGATGTATAAGAAGATCGCCGAGCACAAACCGATCACCGAACTCTATGCCGAGCAACTGATCGCCGAAGGCGTCTGCACCGCGGAGCAGGCCGCGCAAATGGTGAGCGACTACCGCGAAGCCCTGCAGGAAGGGCGCAACGTCGCCCTCGATTACGACCCGGACTTCCGCTACCCCTTCGTGGCCAACTGGGCGCCCTTCCTGACCGGGCGCTGGGGGGACGAAATCGCCACGCGCATCTCCGTACAGGAAGTTCGCCGCATCGGCCAGGTACTCACCACCACGCCAAACGCCTTCCAGTTGCACCCGCGCGTTGCCAAGGTGGTCGAAGATCGCGGGAAGATGGCCGCCGGTGCCCTGCCCATCGACTGGGGCTGCGCGGAAATGCTCGCCTACGGATCGTTGCTTGACGAGGGATTCGGCGTCCGCCTCACCGGACAGGACAGCGGGCGCGGCACCTTCTTTCACCGGCACGCCGTGCTGCACAACCAGCGCGACGGGTCCGCCTACATTCCGTTGCAGCACGTCAGCCAGGAACAGGCCTTGTTCACGATCGTCGATTCGATCCTCTCGGAAGAGGCGGTCATGGCCTACGAATTCGGCTACAGCGCCACCGAGCCGCGCACGCTCGTGATCTGGGAAGCGCAGTTCGGAGATTTCGCGAATGGTGCGCAGGTGGTCATCGACCAATTCATCACTTCGTCCGAGCAGAAATGGCGGCGCCTCTGCAGCCTGGTCCTGATGCTGCCGCACGGCCTGGAAGGGCAGGGCCCGGAGCATTCGTCGGCGCGCCTGGAACGGTTCCTGCAACTGTGTGCGCAAGACAACATCCAGGTCTGTTATCCTTCCACGCCCTCGCAGATGTTCCATTTGCTACGGCGTCAGATGGTGCGCCCCTATCGGCGTCCGCTCGTCATCATGAGCCCCAAGAGCATGCTGCGCCGGAAGAGCACCTTTTCGACGCTGGAAGACATCACGGAGCGCGACTATCTCATGGTGATCGGGGAGACCGTGCCGGACATCGACGCAAGCCGCGTAGAGCGCGTGGTGCTCTGCACCGGTAAAGTCTACTGGGACCTCCTGGAAGCGCGTCAGGAAGAAGGCAATGACCGTGTGGCACTCCTCCGCATCGAGCAGCTTTCGCCCTTCCCGCGCGTGGAACTGAAACAGGAACTCGAGAACTACCCGCACGTGACCGATATCTGCTGGGCACAGGAGGAGCCGCGGAACCAGGGCGCCTGGCATACGGTGCAACACGACATCCGCACCTGCATGCGACCGGGTCAGACCCTTTCGTATGCCGGCCGCTATGCCATGGCCGCGCCGGCCGGCGGCGGCAGCCCGCGCAAACATCTCGAAAACAAACAGCGCCTCATCCAGGAGGCACTCACCCCACGCGGTCCCCGCGAAGAAGCGATCGATAGCCCCCCGCCCCACGAGGAGGCGCACACCTTTCTGGCGAAATAGGAGTATTGCATCATGGCGACCGAAGTCCGAGCCCCCCTCTTCCCCGAATCGGTGTCCGAAGGCACTATCATGACCTGGCACAAGCAAGTCGGCGACCCGGTGCGCGTCGACGAAAAGCTGGCGGACATCGAGACCGATAAAATCGTTCTTGAAGTGATGGCGCAAAGCGCGGGCGTGGTCGAGAAGATCGCCAAGGCGGAAGGCGAAACCGTAACCAGCGGCGAGGTAATCGGGCTCCTGGGCGACGCGGACGTGGCCCCTGCATCAGACGAACAAAGCGGCTCGCAAGCAGAACAACCGAAGAAAGCGGAACCGAAAGCCAAGGAGCCGGCTACCCAAAAGCCGGAACGCAGCCCGTCAGACGCGGCCCAGCCCTCCACGTCGGTGGCCCCGGCCGATCAGACGGACTCCGGGCAGGCTTCGTCGGAATCCGCGGAGGTGCAGGAAGAGCCGGCCGCCAGCCCTTCGGCGCGCAAGCTGATGGTCGAGCACAAGATCGACCCAACCCAGGTACAGGGTTCGGGCCGCGGCGGACTCATCGGCAAAGGCGACGTGCTGGCCTACCTCGATGCGCAGCGCAAAGAAAAGGAGCAGGCAGCCTCCGCTCCGCCCGCCAGCAGCAGTGCCCCTGCGGTGCCTGCCACCGCCCCGCGAGCGGCGCCAGCTCCGGCTCAACCGGCGTCGGACGAGGACCGGTTGGAGGAGCGCGTGCCCATGACCCGGATCCGCGCGCGCATTGCGGAGCGCCTTGTGCAGGCACAGCAGACCTCCGCGATTCTTACGACGTTCAACGAAGTCAACATGAAGCCGGTCATGGACCTGCGCGCCCGCTATCGCAACGACTTCGAGGAGAAACACGGCGTTAAACTCGGCTTCATGTCCTTTTTCGTGAAGGCAGTGACCGAAGCCCTCAAGCGGTATCCGGTCGTGAATGCCTTCATCGATGGGTCGGATATCGTTTATCATGGGTATTACGACATCGGGATCGCGGTCAGTTCGCCGCGCGGTCTCGTGGTGCCTGTGCTGCGAAATGCCGACCATTTGAGCTTTGCGGAAATCGAGTCCCGCGTCCGCGACTTTGGAACCCGCGCCCAGGCCAACCAGCTCGGTCTCGACGAGCTGGCGGGCGGCACCTTCTCGATCTCCAACGGCGGCGTCTTCGGCTCCATGCTCTCCACCCCGATTTTGAATCCGCCGCAGAGCGCGATTCTCGGTATGCACAACATCACTGAGCGGCCCATCGCGGAAGAGGGTCAGGTCGTGATCCGGCCCGTCATGTATCTGGCCCTTTCCTATGACCACCGGATCATCGACGGGCGCGAAGCGATCCTCTTTCTCGTCACGATTAAACAGATGCTCGAAGACCCCACCCGCCTGCTGCTGGAGGTTTAGCGGTTCACGATTTGGAGAGGAGAGGGAAGAACATGGAAAACTATGATGTGGTCGTCATCGGTGCTGGCTCCGCGGGCTACGTGGCGGCGATTCGTTGCGCACAACTCGGCTTCAAGACCGCCTGCGTGGACCAGTGGATCGGCAAGCAGGGCAAGCCCACACTCGGGGGCACCTGTTTGAATGTCGGCTGCATTCCCTCCAAGGCCCTGCTCGAATCCTCGGATCATTACCAGAATCTGCTCGCCTCCACACAGGCGCACGGCATCCGGGTCGAAAAGGTGGAGATCGACATCCCCGCGATGATCCAGCGCAAAGACGAAATTGTGAAAGGCCTCACAAGCGGCATCGAAGGTCTCTTCAAGAAACATGGCGTCACCTGGCTGCAGGGACGCGGCACCATGCGCCAGCCGATGCAGGTCGTGGTGACCGACAATGACGGAACCGAGACCACGGTAAAGGCGGCGCACATCATTCTGGCGACCGGCTCTTTACCGCGCGAGGTGCCCAATGTACCGATGGACGGCGAGGTGATCGTGGATTCGAGCGCCGCGCTCGATTTCGAGGAGGCGCCAAAGCGGCTCGGCATCATCGGTGCCGGGGTCATCGGGGTCGAACTCGGCTCTGTCTGGGGCCGGCTTGGCTCGAACGTCGTGCTGATTGAGGCGATGGACCGGTTCCTGGCCTTTGTCGACGAAAAGATTGCCCAGGAAGCGCAGAAGACCTTTACGGAACAGGGCCTCGATATCCGGCTTGGGAGCCGCGTGCTCTCGGCGGAGCGAAAGGGCGATACCGCAGTGGTGCGCTACGAGGACAGCCAAGGCAACGCGCAGGAGATGACCTTCGACAAGCTCATTGTGGCCGTGGGCCGGACGCCCAACCTCAAGGGGCTGGGTACGGCGGAGATGGGGGTGCAGGCCGACGAACGCGGCTATATTCAGGTCGACGCCTTCTGCCGCACCAGCATCCCGCAGATCTTCGCCATTGGCGACGTAGTCCGCGGCCCCATGCTGGCGCACAAGGGTTCGGAGGAAGGCATCATGGTCGCCGAGCGGCTGGCCGGCCAGAAGACCACGCTCAACTACAACAACATTCCCTGGGTGATCTATACGCAACCGGAGATCGCCTGGGTCGGCAAGACCGAGCGGGAGTTGAAGGCCGAGGCGCGCGAGTACAATGTGGGCTGGTTCCCGCTCACCGCAAATGGCCGTGCGCGCGCCATGCACGCCACTGCCGGGTCGGTGAAGATTCTTGCGGACAAGCAGACCGACGCCCTGCTCGGCGTGCACATCTTTGCGCCGACCGCCTCGGAGATGATCGCGGAAGCGGTGGTGGCCATGGAGTTCGGCGGCAGTGCCGAAGATCTCGCGCGCATCGTGCATGCGCACCCCACCCTTTCGGAGGCGGTGCACGAAGCCGCACTCGCCGTGTCGGGCCGGCAACTCCATTTGTGAGCCGGGCGCCGCAGGTACCCAACGATTCGGTCGCACGCCCACTGAGCGGCGAGAGGGCGATAGAGGCCGTGAAGGCTTTCGCCAGTTCGCCTTGAGGCGCCAAACCAAAATGGCACGAAAACAAGGACCATTTCGTGTGGAACCTTTGCGGCTCACCGGGGACGGTTCGCCCCACCAGACACTTGCGCGGGAAGATGGGGCGAAGCGTCCCCGACGTCCACGGAGCCGGGGCAGGCTCGCTGAGCCGTAGCCTTGCCTTTTTGATCCACTTGCCCCAGGCCATGAGTGCCGAGGGGGATGTCAGTACAAGTTGCGCATTTTCGAGAGGCCGCCTAGACTGACGGCGGATTTAATCGCTTCACGCAGACTTATGCTTCCTCTCACCGATTATACGCTCATCTTCACGATTCTGCTGCTCGTGATCATGGTGGCCCCGCTGCTTGCGGCGAAGCTGCGCATTCCGGACCTGGTCCTGATTCTGCTCGCCGGCGCCGCCCTGGGCCCGATGGGCTTCGGGGTTCTTCAGCGCAGCACGGCGATCATGCTGTTCGGTGAGATCGGGTTGATTTACATCATGTTTCTTGCCGGACTGGAGATCGATCTCTACCAGTTCTCCCGCACCAAGCGGCGCAGCGTGGGGTTCGGCCTGCTGACCTTCGCGGTGCCGCAGGTCGTGGGAACCCTGGTCGTCCGCGAGGTGCTGGGGTTGAGTTGGCCGTCGTCCCTGCTGATGGCCAGTATGTTCGCCTCTCACACCCTGCTCTCCTATCCGGTGGCGAGTCGTCTTGGTATTCAGCGGACGGAACCGGTCACCATTACAGTGGGCGCAACTATTATCACGGACACGCTGGCCCTGCTGGTGCTGGCACTTGTAGCCGACACCGCCACGGGCGTGGCGTTCGGCCCGAGGCTCTGGATCGAGATCGGCGCCGGTTTGGCCATCCTTGTTGTCCTGGCCTGGTGGGTCATTCCCAGGGTGTGCCGCTGGTTCTTTCAAAACGTCACAGAAGCGGGAGGCACACAGTTTCTGTTCGTGCTGACCGTGACTTGCGCCTGCGGCTATCTCGCGCACTTTGCCCGGATGCACTCCATCGTCGGGGCCTTTCTGGCAGGCGCGGCGTTTAACCGGCTGATTCCGGAACATAGTCCGCTCATGAACCGTGTGCAGTTTGTGGGGCACAACCTGTTCATTCCCTTCTTCCTGATCTCCGTGGGGATGCTGGTCGATTACCGCGTGCTGCTCGCCGAACCGCGCACATGGATGGTGATCGGGGTGATGGTCGGTTGCGTGGTGATCACGAAGTATTTCGCGGCCTGGATCGGACAAGCCACGATGGGTTACAGCCGCGATGACCGTCATGTTATGTTCGGGCTGAGCGTGGTGCAGGCCGCCGCCACACTCGCGGCCGTCATGGTCGGATTCGAACTGGGCATTCTGGACGACGCAGCGCTCAATGGCGCCATCGCGATGATTCTGGTCACCTGCCCGCTTGGCTCCTGGGTGGTGGACCGGGCGGGACGCCGTGTGGCGCGCCACCTTCTGACGAGACCTGTGGCGCGATCGGAGGAACAGCGGCTGCTCCTATCCGTCGCAAACCCCGCCTCCGCGGCCCGGCTCATGGATCTCGCTTTCCTGCTCCGGGATCCTGCCGTACCCGGCGGCATCTACCCGGTGACCATCGTTCGGGAAGAGACCGATCTGGACGAGGCCGTGGCCCGGGGCGAAACGCTCCTGGCCCAGTGTATGGCCCATGCTTCGTCGGCGGATGTCTCCGTCATGCCCAGCGTGCGCGTGGATCTGAACCCATCCGACGGCATTGTCCGCGCGGCAACCGAACTCCGGGCCGGCCAGGTCCTGGTGGGTTGGGGCGGCGAAATGACGGCTGGGGCGCGCATCTTCGGGACGGTGAACCGGAACCTGATCGATCACTGCGGCCCGCGGCTCATGCTCTGCCGCCTGATGCGGCCCCTCAATACGACAAAGTGTCTGCATCTGCCCTTTCCTCCGCTGGCAGAGCACCGGGCCGACCTGCCATCGCTCCTTCGCCAGTCCAAGCTGCTCGCGAAGCAGATTGGCGCGCCACTGACCGTCTATCTCGCCGGCGAACCCGCAACCAGCCTCCGGCAAAGCCTGGAGGACACCGCGCCCTCCTGCGCTATGACCTTTTTCTGCTTCGATACCTGGGCGGAGGCCCGCTCGAAGATGCTCGACGAACTCCACGAAGACGATCTGATTATGATTCCGCTCGAACGGCGCAATACTGTGCTCTGGACACCGACACTGGATCGCCTTCCCGACCGCCTCGCCGCCAGTCACCCCGGCAACAATCTGATTGTCATCTACCCGGCCATGGCGGAGGCAGCCGACGTGGAGAGCTACGAGCCGCGGCTATTGGAAAAGGACGACGAATCGGCGTTACAAGCGGTCGACTTCCCGAAAGGCACCGATGCCCAGAGCGCCTTGCAAATGATCGCACGCCAAGCCTTTCCACACGATGCGGCCACCGCGGAGGCCGCCTGGCACCTGCTCCTGCAGTCGGCGCGCCAGAATCCGGTCGAACTCTTGCCAGGCGTTGTTCTGGTACACGCCCACTGCGGGCAGGAAGCAGAATCGAAGGTGCTGATCGGGAAAGGAAAGATCGGTTGGCCATTCCCCGAGCCGGCCTCCCCACCGCGGGTGCTGGTCACGCTGCTCAGCCCGAAAGGAAATGCGCCGACCGTGCATCTGCGCGCACTCGCGGGGCTGGCGCGGCGGTTCCACGGGCCGGATGTTGCGGAACGGATCGATCAAGCCGCTTCGGCGCGGGAGGTCTGCAGAATCCTCGACGCCGCAAACGCCTCGTGACGACCCCCGGAGTGCGGTGCAGGGCCACCACCCCTCAACTCTTCCGCGCCTGCACCATGTCGGCGAGTTCGTCGATCGTCTTCGCAACCGGCACGCCGGCCGCCTCGAAGGCTTGGGTCTTCGACTCCGCCGTGCCTGCACCGCCGGAGACGATGGCGCCGGCGTGGCCCATGCGCTTTCCTTCCGGCGCGGTATGCCCCACGATATAAGCGAAGACCGGCTTGCGGATCTGTTCCTGAATAAAGGCGGCCGTCTGCTCCTCTTCGTCGCCGCCGATCTCACCCACCAGTACAACCGCATCCGTTTCGGGATCGGCCTCGAAGAGCGGCAGCACGTCCCGGAACCGCGTGCCGACAATCGGGTCGCCCCCGATCCCGATGCAGGTGGACTGGCCGCAGCCGCGCTGGGTGAGGGCGTATACAATCTCATAGGTCAGCGTGCCGCTGCGCGACACCACGCCGACCGATCCCGGCAGGTGAATGTTGCCGGGCATGATCCCGATCTTCGCTTTGCCAGGCGAAATGGCGCCGGGGCAATTCGGGCCGATGAGTTGGGCGCCGCGCTCGTGCACTTTTCGATAGACGGTGATCATGTCCAGCACAGGGACGCCTTCGGTGATGCAGACGATGAGACCGATGCCGGCATCGGCGGCCTCCAGCACCGCATCGGCGGCGAAGCGGGCCGGCACGTAGATCACGGTTGCATTGGCGCCCGTGGCGTCGACCGCCTCGCGTACGCCGTTGAAGACAGGAATGCCGTGTACCTCCTGGCCGCCCTTGCCGGGGGTCACACCGCCGACAACCTTCGTGCCGTACTCCAGCATTTGCCCGGCATGGAAAGAGCCGTCGCGGCCGGTAATGCCCTGCACAAGCAGGCGGGTGGACTCGTCAACCAGAATACTCATGCCGAAACTCCTTTTGCCAACTCGATCGCTTTCTTTACCGCACCGGAAAAAGTCTCGGCAGGCACCAGCGGTGTGCCTTCCAGCAGTGCGCGGCCCTCTTCCGCGTTGGTCCCGGTGAGGCGACAGACCACCGGCACATTGACGTCGATCCGTTCGAGGGACGTCAGAATGCCCCGCGCAATGTCGTCGCAACGCGTGATGCCGCCGAAGATATTGATCAGGATGGCCTTGATGCCGCCCTTGTCCAGGATCAGGCGAAAGGCGTTGACCACCTTCTCGGGATTCGAACTGCCACCGACGTCCAGAAAGTTGGCCGGTCGGCCGCCAAAGAGTTGGATCATGTCCATCGTCGCCATGGCCAACCCGGCGCCATTCACCATGCACCCGATATCGCCATCGAGATCGACGTAGCTGAGCCCCTTTTCTTTTGCATCGATCTCGGCAGCGCTCTCTTCGTGCATGTCGCGCATGGCAAGCACGTCCGCCTGCCGGAACAGGGCGTTGTCATCGAAGTTGATCTTCCCATCGAGGGCAATCACTTCGCCGGCCGCCGTCAGGACGAGGGGATTGATCTCGGCCAGCGATGCGTCTTTGTCCACGAACAGCTTGAAGAGTTTACGCATGAATTCGAGCACAGCGGGCGCCGTGGCTTCGTCTTCGAAGAGCAGGCCCGCGACCTTGGCGGCGGCCTCTTCCGGGAAATCGAGGGTCGGAGCTTCGAAACGGAGAATACGATCGGGTGACTTGACGGCCACCTCTTCGATCTCGATGCCGCCCTCGGCGCTGGCGATGAAGCCAATGCTCTGTCGGCCCCGATCCACGAGGAGTCCGACGTAGGCCTCGCGCTGAATCTCGGCCCCTTTCTCGATCAACAGCTTGCGAACCGTACTGCCTTTGATGTCCATGCCCAGAATAGCGCGCGCATGCGCCTCTGCCTCGTCGGGGGTGCGGGCAATCTTGATGCCGCCTGCTTTTCCGCGCCCCCCCACATGCACCTGGGCCTTCACGGCCACCGTACCGCCCAGGGCGGCGGCGGCGTCACGCGCCGCTTCGGGGGTTTCGACCATGCGCCCCGGTGGCACGGGAATGCCGTAGCCACGGAATAGGTCTTTCGCCTGATATTCGTGAATCTTCATGCCTCGTATTCCTCTCCTCGGTCTCTGGCCCTCCGCATGGCCCTCACGCGCCGATTTGGCGACCCCGGCCAAGGTAGGGTGCACCCCGCGAAAGCGGCAAGCGGAAAGTCCGTGCTTCCGACTCTTTGCGTTGGCGCGGAGATGTGGCATGATGCCGGGGCGGTAGTCCTCCCGAACGGTAAAGGCCATAGAAAGGGAATGCGGAATGAGCACGAACGGAAATGGAAAATCGATCCTACCGGTTTGGCCGGTGGCCCTCGTTGCCTTGGCAGCCTTCGGTCTGCGGACGGTCACGCATGGATCGGTCTGGATGCACCTGGCGGCAGGCCGCTGGATCTCGGCGAATGGCGTGCCGCGCGTGGACCCGTTCAGTTTCACGGCCGAAGGCGAACGCTGGGTGAACATCTCCTGGCTCTATGACTGGCTCCTGTTCCTGTTGCACAAGGGTGGGATGCCGGTCGTTGTATTGGCCCATGTCGCGGCGGCCGTCGGCGCCTTTCTGCTGCTCGGGCAAGTCGCACGCCGTTTTTCCGGGCCGCTGGCCACAGCCCTGGCGCTCCTGCTCGCAGGCTGGCTGATGGCGCCTGCGTTCCGAGTCTCGCCCGAAGTGTTCTCGCTCCTCTTCCCGGCCATTCTCATCGCCGTGCTCTCGCGTGGAACGCCAGGCTGGCTGGCCATGCTGCCGCTCGTGGCCGCCCAGGTTCTCTGGACCAACATGAGCATGACCTTCGTCGTCGGTCCGCTCATCGGCGGTGCCTTCGCCATCGGCGAGGCGTATCGCCGACGCACAGATGAAGACAGCGACGAGGAAGATGGCCTGCCTCGCTATCTGGTGGCAACGGGCCTGCTCGCCGCGGCGTGCTTCGTTTCCCCCTATCTCCTGCGGGCCCCGTTGCATGCTGTCCGACAACTTTTCGGCACTGCCGCCATCTTCTCGCTGGACCGCATATCGCCTTTCGCTTTTCTCGTGCACCACCCCTTGCCCGGTCAACTCAATGCGCTTGCGCTGGCCATTGGCGCCGGCGGGTTGCTCACCTATCGGAAGCGGTTGCCCATGGGATTGACCCTTGTGGCCGTGCTCGGCGCGATCTTCTCGCTCAGCGGCAGGCACCCAACCGTCTTCCCACGCACCCATCTCCTCTTCCCGGTGCTGGCCTTTCCGTTCTTGTCGCTCAGCCTTTCGGCCATTGGCGAGGCCCTCACCGCGCGCGGCCCCTTCTCCAAGCCCCAGGCCGCGGCCCTGCTGAGTAAGGCGGGAGAGCTGCTCTGTCTGCTGCTCGCTCTCTTCACCGTCGGCATGCTGGCCACGAACCACTACTATCGCCTTTCCGGGCAGGCCGCTTCTATGGGCTTGCGCGCCGACCGACAAATGGTGCCCGCCGAAGCAGCCGCATTACTGGAGCGCGAAGATTTCCCACAGCCACTGTTGCACTTTCATCAGGACGCAGGCTATCTCGCCTGGCGAGTGCCCGGCCTTAAACTCTTTGTCGACACCCGTCCCGGCGTGCAACCAAAGGCATTGCACCAATCCCTCTACCGGATCATGGGGGGCGACCCATCGGCCTGGGACGCCCTGCTCGAAGAGTGGCGGCCCGCCTCGATCCTGCTCAATGCCACGGCTCCCGAGAGCGGCCCGCTCGCCGGGTTCCTGGCGGCATCGGAGGAGTGGGAACCTGTCTATATGGACGGGACTTCCATTGTCTTCCTGCGCCCTGAGGCAGCGAGCGCGATCGATGCCGACCAGCAACGCAGTGCGAGCCTGCAAACCCTCGAGGCCCGTCGACAGAAGCTGCGCCGCCAATTGCGAAATCCGCTACGTGTACCGTTCTCCGGCGCCATTCTGGGTGCATCGCACTACTTTT
>SLOV01000089.1 GCA_007132345.1 Kiritimatiellia bacterium | reverse complement strand
TTCGCTCGCGACGGTCAGTGGCATACCATCTCGATTCCCGTGCAGGAACTGAAAGAGCAGGCCAACCTGAACCTCTTTGAGGTGGTCCAGCTCTTCCAGGTCCTCGGCACGGCCGGGCCGCTCGATAACCTGGGCATCGATAACATCTATTTCTCCGGCGGCGAAACCGCGATTGTCGATCGTTGGGGCGACGAAACCGCAACGCCCGCGCCGATCGCCATCGTGATCCGGCGGGCCGACGAAACGGATGTCGAAATCAGCTTCCCGTCGGAAGTCGGTTTCAACTATCGCATGGAATACTCCGACGACTACATGCAGTCCTGGAAGCCCCACGGCGACCGGCAGCCCGGAGACGGGGAAGAAATGACGCTGGTCCACCCCGGCGGCCTCAATCTGTCTGTCGACACGGTCGTTTATCGCATCGTGATCGAGCCTTGAGGCACTGGATCTTTGCCCGTCTGCCCGGTGCCCCGGCGGCCTTCTCGGCCGCCGGGCGTGCCGGGCGACTCCCCTGAAGAAAGAAAGAAGGAAAAGAGTAACTTATGCCGAATATCGAAGTTCGCCCCCTGCCGCCCGAAATCTGGAATCGTACCGCCGTTGCCTACTCCGGCTATCGGGCCGGCCAGAACCCATCCAGCGATAGCCACCCGAGCCGCGAAGAGATTCTGGAAGACTTACGCCTGATGCGCGATGAGGGATTCGGTCTCATTCGTCTCTTCTCCGCGGGCGTGCAGGGCCGTCGCGTGCTCGAACTCATTGCTGAACACAATCTAGACCTCAAGGTACAACTCGGCGCCTACGTGCGCGGCTCCGACGCGGATAACCACGCGTACAATCAGCGCGAACTCGATAAAGTGATTGGCCTCGCGACCCAGCATGCCAACACCGTGGTCGGCGTCAGCATCGGCAACGAAATCCTGGTGAGCTGGTCCTTTGTCGCCGTACCCCCCGAAGATGCCATCCGCTATATCCGCTACGCCCGTTCGCAGATTCCGCAGCCTGTCACCGTAAACGATAACTGGGAGCCCTATGCCGTCGCGCCCGACCAGCCCAAGGCCGCGGTCTGGGCCGAGATCGATTATGCATGCATTCATACCTACGCCTACTGGGACGCCGCCTGGAACACATGGGACTCCCGGCAGGAGGGCGTGGAAGAATCGGCGCGCGCCGGCGCGATCATGGATGCCGCTTTTGTCTACGCCAAACAGAACTTCGCCGCCGCGCGCCGCGCGCTCGACGATGGAGGCCGCGCCATTCCGATCGTCATCGGCGAGACCGGCTGGCAGACCAAGCCGACGGCCCATCAAGAAAATGCCCCGGCGCCCGACTTTGCAGAGCGGCTGGCCGGGCACGAAAATCAGGCCCGCTACTATCGCGACATGGTCGAGTGGACCTATGGCCCGGGCCGGAGCGCGCGTGGAGACGGCTTCGAACGGCCTGCCGGCCTCTTCTATTTCTCCGCATTCGATGAACCCTGGAAACAGGCCGACGACAACTGGGGCCTCTGGGATGCCGATCGCAATCGCAAGCCGGTGTTGGATGTGTAGAGGGCCCGCGTGCGGGCTCGTATAACTCGCCCCTCCAGCCCGTATTGAATCCTGGCCCTGGAGGGCGGAGTTACACGACGCCGTCAACGCCCCGGACCACGCCCAGCGCCACCACCACGCGCTCACGGGCTCGTATAACTCGCCCCTCCAGCCCAGAGCAGATCTCTGTCTCTGAAATGGAGGGCGGAGTTACCCGAACATTCTTTAACGACCCGCTTAGGTGTTGTTCAACGAGCGCTTGTCGACGAAGCGAGTCGGTTAAGTGGTTCCGATAAAGGGTGGCGGTTAAGAATGCGACGAAGTGTTGCCCTTCATCCGGTGGGTGCGATCAAAACAACCGAGTTGCGAAGCTTTGGACTGCGGCGGCTTGACGCCGCAGTCCGGCCCGCGCCCAGGCAAAAAAAGCGGGCCGAAAACCCAGGGGTTTTCGGCCCGCAAGACGAACCCTCGCAAGGCGGTCCACACTTCCGCGCGGACCGCTCACGAAAGGCAATCAGAATGGCACGGCAAACTCGGGATCCATCACCTGAATCCGATAGTCACGGGTATCCGAGGGGCCAGCCGGATCAACCACGGTCTGGCGCGTGCCATCGCCGCTGATCTCCAGTCCTGTCGACTCCCAGGGGCCGCCCGGTCCGGTTTCCGAGTATTCCAGGACATATTGCACGCCCGGCTGCCCGTCGAACGAAATCAGGACCGTGTCGGTGCGCCCCATCGCACTAATGACCGTGTCCTCTTCGAAGAACACAAACGGGTCGGGCAGAAGACCAGGTGGCGTGGTGTCCACCGGGCTGGCGGCGGCCGCCGCCGCATTCGTGAAGATCTCCACGATCAGGTTGTCGACCAACGAGTTGCCGTTGAACACCTTTAATTCGAAATCGCCTTGCACCACAACAGGGCGCATCTCCTGCAGCAACGCCGCATTGAAATGGGCCGGGTTATACTCGTACTCGAACACCACCTGCGCCCATTCGGATGTGCTCATCAGTCCAGCATACGACTCTACGATCGTGCCGCCGGTGTCGATGTCCGAATCGAAAAGTCTTGACGGCGAATCGGGCGCGCCAAGCTCTTCGCTGTAAAACTCGATCTTGATCACGGCAAACTGAAAGTCCTGCCGGTTCAAGGGCGAGTTCGGGTCTAAAGCAACCCAGCACGAGGTCCGGATCACGTTGCCGGGCTGCAACAATCCGTGCCCCGGAAACCCCGTGACTGAGTCATAAGCAATATGCATGGCGACGCCGTGCCCGCCCTGTGTGGCATTCACGGCCACGAGGCCGGCCATGTCGTTCGTCTCCTCGTCTCTTTCGACGGTGATTTCGACGATATCCCAGATACCCTGTCCGCCGAAGGGGCCGAACCCGAACAGCTCCGTGCCGCCCATCACATTCCCGTCGTTATGGACCACATTGTCGCGATAAAGTTCCGTCGCCTCGACCCGCGCCACGCCTGCCGCGATGGCAAGCAAAGAAGCGATGATCACTACGGTCCGACGCTTTCCGTTGTTCATTCTAAATCCTCCTGAATACCTGCGCTCTGCTACTTTCCTCGCATTTGATTTCGCGCTCGGTGCCTTCATCGACGCACCCCCTCAACTCTGTAATTGATCGCGTCCTGGTTCGGCAAATGGAAGGCACGCCGAACACGTTCCTTTTCCCAGTCGCCATCGATGACGGCCGCACCGGCGTCCAGCCAGCCGATGCCGACCATGTCGGTACTGAGCTGCAGCCTGTAATCCACTTCCCCCTGTGTCCAGAAATCGAAAAACCACATTGGCATATCGGTGCTCATGGCCACAGATTCATTGAGCGGGTCCAGCGAAGAAACTGCCAGGCGGGCGCTGTCCCAGCGGATCGCCTCGCTCCCGCCCGTCGCGAGTTCCCCGAAACTGTCCCAACTGATGACGACGCGCAGCCACTCCGCGCCAACGGGCGGCGTCAGATTTTCGAACTCGAAGTATTGCCAGTTGAAGGAATCCGTCGGACCGCCTACATCGTCACACTGCCCATCGATGATCTGCGCGGTGATGTCATTGCCGTCAACATTGACGATCGATCCGCCTTCCGTCGGCTTGCCGTCATACCACTCGAAGTCAATGCGCCGCTCATGCTGTGTGAACTTGCTGGGAATGGCGTTACACCCCGTGTGCGACCAGATCGTAAAGGTGTACGTCCTATCGGACTGAATCTGCGTGTCCTGATAGAAGCCGCCCGAGGTGGCTTGCCAGAGGGCAAATGCGAACCCATAGTCGCCATCGCCTTCCTGCCCCCAGAAATTGAACAAACTGAGTCCGCCGCCATTCGCCCAGTCGGCCCATACCACTGCAAATGCGGGTTCGTCCGTTGCACTGAAGGCCTCCCAGCCCTCGCCGTTGTTGAAGACCGGCTGTGTATCCATATTGCCGT
>SLOV01000385.1 GCA_007132345.1 Kiritimatiellia bacterium | reverse complement strand
CTCTAACTGGTCGCCGGGCTCTGGAATAGAAGCGCGTTGTTTCATGCGTTGCGTCGTGTTGTACTCGGCACATGGTCGAAGCGGAAGAGCAAAAAGGAAGTCCGTCATGGCTGAGAGGCTGCGCCTGGGTCTGCATGCAACTGGCTCTGCTCGTGGCCCTGGCCGTAACAGGGTCCGTCGTGCCACGCTCCGCCGTCGCGCTCTTGTTGTGCCTGGCGGCCATCGGTCTCGCGCTCTGGGCCGTGGTCGCCGTGCGTCTGTCGAATCTGCGTATCCATCCCGCACCGGCCCTGAAGGCGCGGTTGGTGAGGCATGGCCCTTATGCGAGGCTGCGGCATCCCATGTACCTGTCGCTGCTCCTGCTGACAGCGGGTTGGCTGTACGACACCCCGACGGGCCTGCGGGTGGCTCTATGGGTGGCGCTGATCATCGTGCTCGTGGGGAAAGCGCGGTACGAGGAGGGATTGCTGATGCAACGCTTCCCTGAATATGCCGCGTACCGGCGCGAAACGTTGGGGCTGCTGCCGCGGATAGTGGCTCGGCGATAGGAACGGAAGTCGGAGGCTTGCCGGGCACCGTGCCGATGGGAAAGGTCTGAGGTCAGAGGTCCGATGTCAGAGGCTTGCCGGGCACCGTGCCGACGGGAGGGAGACTCTGGTGCTCGGTCGGAAGGCGGAAGGCGGAAGTCTGAGTTTGAGGTGCCCGGCTCTGTGGGAACCGGAGCAAGGTTCCGGTTGTGAAGTGGCCTTTGTCGCCCCTCCTTGTCGTCCCTCTTTGTCGTCTGCTCTCTCGCAGAGCCTGATCGACACTCAACTCAGCACGCGATGCGCTGATGGACGGCCCGGTGGACCGTCCTACCCCTTGCAGGTGCGCACATGCTTGGAATGGAGGATGGGCATGTCCGACAGGACTGCCCGTCTCCCAGAGCCTATCAGCACGCGATGCGCTGATGGACGGCCTGATAGACCGTCCTACCCCCCCTGCAAGTGCGCACATGCTTGGAATGGAGGATGGGCATGTCCGACAGGACTGCCCGTCCCCCATAGCCTATCAGCACTCAATGCGCTGATGGACGGACTGATAGACCGTCCTACCCCTTGCAGGTGCGCACATCGCAGAGACCTAAGGCGATCCAGGTTGAACCGCTCTTGGACGCCTCCGGGATGTGAGGAGATTGGTGTGTACGAGTAAGAGTACTCGTACACTCGAATCTCTGCGAGCACCGCCAAGAACCAAGAACTTCCATTTGGAATCCCCCCGCTCGCCGCTCCAGGAAAAACTGCATCCGATTCAGGAATTGCAACTCACCCTCCATCGCGATCCGGGAATCGGCGCTTGGCACGCGCGAAACGCTGACGACGACGCAGCGCGGCCTCGCTCCATTCATCGGCGTCCGATCGCGGGGGCCCGTCTTCATCCTCATCGCCGGTCGGCGGAAGAGGCGGAGGCAACTCCCGCCGGCCGCGCGGGCGGCGCGCAGGGCGCGGCCATCGTATTCGGGGCAAGGAGCGAACCGCGGGAATGCGAGGAAGCATCCCTCCGGAACGCGTCACCAATGCTTCGAGCAAGAGACAGAACAGAAAGAGCGTCAACACCGGCACCCGAATGTCCCGCTCGCCCGTGCGGCGCGGGGCTTCCCAGATATCGGTTAAGTCCGTTCGCCTCTCGCCTCCACTCAGCCGGGAAATGGTTTCCAGCTCCAGCAGACGCTCGCGGGAAAAGGACCACTCCTCGCCGATGCCCGCAGTGACAGGACCGAAGGGCATGGCCGTATCGCCAACCTGTACGGCGCCGCGCGCCATGGCGCCGTCGGGCATCTCGAAAACCGCGCGGTAGCGTCCCGGCTCCATGCGCTCCCAGACGACCTCGCGCATCTCGTCTTCGCCTTCGAGCTGCAAGAGGAAACGCGGGGCGCCGAGCGAGATGGTCTCTTCCCACTCCCGATCGTAGAGCAACGTGGCGATCAGCGTGTTGCCGATCAACGCATGGCGAAGGCCGAGCCCAGGCGGCTGCGGATCGCCCAATAACCAACGCCCGAGCGTCTGGGCAAAGTCGCCATAGCCCGGCCAGCCAAGCACCGCAGCGCCATGTTCACCGCCCATCGGAAAGGTGACAGCGGCGGCACGGCCCAGGCCGCGTTGCCAGAAAGCGACGAGCGGCGCTTCGTACTCGTCGCCCGTAAAAAGACCGGCCGTGGCGTCCGGGCGGAGATAGCTGAGGTTGTAGCCGTCCACCTGCGGCATCCAGTCGAGCCCCCGGTCCGCGAGGGCGAGCCAGCCCGCCGAAGGCACGGTGGGTGTGGGTTCTTCCACAAACGAGGAGCGGGCCACGCTGACCGCCTCCTGCGCAAAGAGCGCGGGCAGCTCCCGCGCGTCGTTGCTGAAGAAGATCCGCCCGTTGCCACGGCGGGCCACGTCCTTGATGAACTCCGCGTCGCGGTCCTGTTCCGTGCCAATGCCGATGACGCTAATGGTGGCCCCCTGCTCCACCATCATGGCGATGAGGTTCTTGTAGTCGCCCGGCTCCTCGGAATCGGCGGCGTCGGTGAAGAGAATGATATGGCGCTGGCCGCCCGGCGATTTTTCCAGTTCCTCCCACGCGGCTTTGAGACCGGTATAGACGTATATGCCGCCGCCCTGCGAGCCGATGCGGCGCACGGTTTCGAGCAGCTCGCCGCGTACGGCGCCGACCTCGGTCAAGGGCACGATGAGATGCGGGCGCGTGTCGACGGCGGAGACGGTGACCGCATCGCGCGGACCGAGCAGCTCGATGACGCGCGCCGCACCTTCGTTCGCCAAGTCCATCTTGGTAACACGCGCGCCGCCCGCGGCCACACTGGCCCCCATGCTGCCGGAACGGTCCATGACGATCGCCACGGCGACCTGCAACATGCGGTGCTCCTCCTTCAATTCCATGGAGACGGGGAGCAAGGGGTCAATCATCGACTCAAAGTAGCCGCCGGAGCCGAAGCTGAAGGGACCGCCCAGCATCAGGAGGCCACCACCCTGCTGGCGCACAAAGAAGTCGAGCGACGCGAGGAACTCGCCGGGCAAACGGTAGGCGGGCACATCGTTGAAAATCACGGCGCGCGCCCCGGTCAATTGCCCCGCATGCAGGCGCGCGGGGTCCACAATATGTTCCATGTCGAATCCCTGCGCGCGCAGAATTCCTGCGAGCGGATCGTCGAGAAAGCCGGAGATGAGCAGCAGCTGCGGACCCGCCGTGACCTCGATCCATTGCCGGGCTCGGTTGTTGCCGGGGAAGGCGTCGACTTCGGGGCGCAGCACGACCTCGTAGCGATGCGATCCGGGCGAGAGCAGCCGGTCCGTCAACCGGATGCGGGCGCGGCCTCCGCGCAGCGCCACCGTGCCGCTGCCAACCGGTGTGTCGTGCAGGTAGACGTCGTACGGGACATCGGCATTGGCATCGCCGACGACGTCGGCTTCGATCAGGAACGGTTCGCCGAGCTGTACGACGGGCGGCAGGCGCAGTTCGTCAATGCGCACATCCACGGCCTCCGGCGGCGTGACCCATCGAAAATCGAGCGGCGCATGCTGGGCCACGAGCCGCTCGGCGAGCCCTTCCAGGGGCTCGGTGCTATAGCCGTCGCTCAGAAGCAGTACCCGGTTCGCCCGGCCGCTATCCATACGCGAGAGGACATGCCGGATGGCGAGGGCGATCCGTGTCTGTTGCCGGTCGCCCGCGAATTCGCCACGGTCACTTTCGTCGCGCAGCATGGCTTCCGCCGCGAAGTCGAGATAGCGCACGCGGTCGTGAGGCCCTTTGCCGCGCTCGATCAGCGCCTCCCATTCTTCGAGGCGCGGCTCGATCAGGTCCAAAGCGGATGCGGACCGATCGACCAGCACCCAGAGATCGAGCGCAGTGTCGCCGCGTCGCACCTGTGGGTTCACGAGGAGCACGACGAGCAGCAGCAGACAGATCACCCGGAGCGGACGCCAGAGGGCAAGCGGACGGAAACGCAGGCCGAGCGCAAGAAACACGGGCAGCAGCAGCAACCATTCGGGGGCGAGGAGCCTCATGCCGCCTCTCCCTTCGCGGGCCACCAACTCCAGAGCAGCAGTCCCACCAACAACAGCATCCAGAGCAAGGTCAGGGCATCTGGCCGACTGTTCAGTCGCGCCTGTTCCCTGGCCCGCTCCCGCACGCTCCCACCGCTCGCGGCGCGGGAGAAATCGGCTTCCCGCAGATCGGCGAACCGCGCCGCGCCCCGGAGCCAGTCGCGATTACCCTGCCGGACGGTGAAGTGCGCGGGCCGGTCGGGCGCGCGCAGCAGCGCGGCGCGGGCGACGGGCACCTCCTCTTCGTTTTCGCCATCGTGCGCGATCGTTCGCACCATGACCGGCGGGCCGTCCGGATCGACCGGTGCACGGAGCCGTTGGCGCAAGTCGACATTCACGCTGGTGGGCGCGCGTTTTTCGGCGCGCAGCTCTTCGGCGAAGCGGTGCACCAGCAAGACAAAGGCGGGCCACTGCGGGGCATTCGATGCGAGCGGATCGAAAGCGAAGATCAACTGCCGTCCGCTCTCGCCGGTACGCAGCAGGATCAAGGGCTTCTCGCCTCGGCGCACGAGGACTTCATCGCGGTCCTGCACGACGGTCGGCGCCGCGTGGTCCACGAGCAGTCCATGCCAATTGAGCCCCTGGAGCAGGCGATGGTTCTCGGTGGTGACCCAGCCGTCGAGCGGGACCCGCGCGTCGTCGAGCGGTCGGGGAAAACAGACTGCGTTGGCGCGAAGCCCCGGCAATGCGGGCGCGCGGTAGCTGAGAAACTCCAGGTCGGGTCGCAGCCCGGCCTGCGCGGGCTCGGCGGCGTCCAGCGTGCCGACGAGTCTTTGCACCAGCGGGCGGATCGCGGCGTCGACGGCCACCTCGATTTCGAGTCGTTTCGGGGCAGGCCGAACCACGGGCAGGCGGTCATCGACCGGGAAGGCGTCCGGTTCGAGGCAGACGGTGACGAAATCCGCGCCGGGCGGAAAGCCGCCGCGCAGAACTCGCGATTCGCCCGGCCCCAGCTCCAGCAAACGGGATTCGTTTCTTCCGCCTTCGGCTTCCACCCACCACGCACGGCGCACTGCCCCTTCGCTGTAGTTGCGCACCACCGCCTGCCACTCGGCTTCGGGGCCATGCCCTTCGACGCGCAGTCCGGCAAAGCCGCAATTCTCGATCCGTTCGCCGATGGCGATGGCGGCGATACCGGAAATGGGCTCTTCGGGCAGGCGATCGCTCAAGAAAAGGACGATGCCCCCGCTTCCGCCGAGGTTTTGCGCCATACGGAGTGCCGGTATCGTGTCGTGGTGCCCGAGCCGCGGACGCCAGGCGGCGAGGGCATCGCGGAGGCGCGCGAGGTCCGGCCCGGCGTAGAGGGTGGCGGCGGTGGGGTCAGACTCAACAAGGATAAACTCCGTGAGCGCGGCGGTGCGGGAGAGTTCGCGCAGGTGCGGGCCGAGCCCCGGCCAGAGCCGGTCGAGAAAGGCGTGCATGGAGAGGGAGCTGTCGAGCACAACGACAACGCGCTGGAAGGAGTCCTCGCGTAACCAGCGTGGCTGAATGAGGAGCCATGTCAGCAAGAGCACGGCGAGCAGTTGCAGCCAGAGGGGGCGCGAATGACGGATACGATCGATGACGCTGCCGCGGATGCCGGTCATGGCCAGTTCGTCGAGCAGGAACAGGGTGCTGGCATAGCGGGTGCGGACCTGGTGCTGGAGCAGATGAATCGCGAGCACGGCAGGCAGGCCGAGCAGCGCCCAGAGTCCGGCGGGGTTGCCGAGGATCAGGTCCATGTTTCCACCGCGCGCGCGGGGAGCCCTTCCCGGTAGAGGCAACGGATCAAATCGCCTTCCGCCGAGATGCGGGCGAGGGGCACATCGTATTTCCGGGCCAGATCCTGCCAGAGATCGAAGTGGCGGCGGTAGGCGAGGCGGTATCGCTCCAGCAGGTCGGGGGGCACGCGCTGCCGGCGCCGGTGGCCGCTTTCGCAGTCGATCAGCTCGACGTTCCCGCTCCAGGGCGGGGCCTCCTCGGCGGGGGCGAACGGCGCAAAGAGGGCGGCGCGGCCCTGCTTGCCGGTGAGCAGGCGGAAGAGCGGGTCCGGCGCGCCGGGGAAGAGCAAGTCGCTGATCCAAACGCGCAGGGAGCCGTGCCGGAGGGGAATGCGCTCCAGGGGCGGCGGCTCGGTGAGGGTCGGCGCAGCCGGATCGGGCACCCAGCGATGGCCGAGAACGGCCGCGAGCGGCAGGATCATCCAGTCGCCCCCGAGGGTCAGACTGCAACGCAGCGAGGCGCCCGCCTGCAGGGCGCTTTCGACGGAGAAGTAGAAGAGTTCCACGGCGCGCATCCATTTGGCGGGCGAGATGGCCATGGAGGCGGAGGCGTCGAGCACGAGGTCGACGCTGGGACTGACCTCTTCGCGGTAGAGTTTCATGGTGAATTGCCCGGTGCGCGCGTAGGCGAGCCAGTTGATGTAGCGGGGGTCGTCGCCGGGCAGATAGGGGCGGTGATCCTGGAAGTCGATGGAGGCGCCGAGCCCCACGCCGAGCCAGTTGCCGGTCTGACCGCGCCAGGAGCGGCTGCCGAAGGGAAGGCGCACGGCCTCGACGGCGCCGCGCATGCGGGCGTGAATGGCGGGCAGGTCCAGGTCCGGGAAGGGGATCATCCCGCGGGGCTCCCCTCGCCCATCGAATCGTCGTCCGCGAGTGCAGCCGCGGCTTCCCGCGGGCGCAAGAGGGTGGCGGCCTCGGCGTGCACGTCTACGATTTCGCGCCAGAAGGGGCCGCGGCGAACGAAGAGGATCGAAGCCACCAGGCCGGCGCCGAGCATACTGGCGGCGAGGACGAACGAGGTATCTATCCAGTCGAAGACCATGGGATGGAAGGCGGCATAGAGGCTGAGCAAGGCGAGTGCAGTGCCACCCGCGCAGACAAGGCCCATGAGAACGCCGATATAGGTGGCGCCGAGGTGTTCGGTGCGCAGCACTTGGTTGCCCATGATCGCAGTGGGCAGCAGCAGCAGGGCGAGGGCGGCGAAGAAGAAGGTCCAGCCGCCGTCCGGCGTCGAGAGGCCGGAAAGGATCCAGAGCAAGGCGACCGCACCGAACATAAAGAAAGTGTAGAAGACACCGGTCGGCCAACCGGGCAGGAACAGCCAGCCGAGGATACGGCCCACCACGCCGCGCCGCTGAAAAGGAACGGCCAGCACAGGGAGCCGCTGCCAGGGTCGACAGAGCGCATCGAGGCAGACGGGCAGGATGAGGGCGAAGGTGAAGTAATGAACTTCCGCATCGGCACCGAGCAGAACGGCGCCAATGCCCAGCATAAGCGCGAGCAGACCGAGCAGGCGCTTGCGCGTTTCGTGGTTTTCGGCGGCAGGCCCGATGCGCGCGGCGCCCACTTCGAAGCAGTAGAGGAGCACAATGAAGCCAAAGACGAGCGCGGCGGCCATCCAGCCCAGGCCCGGCCCGCGGGCGAAGCCGGCGGAGCGCATTGCGAAGAGGATGCCGTAGAAGGCGGGGCCCAGCCAGAGCAGGAGGAACGGGGTCATGTAGCTGATGCCCCGCATGACGCGGGAGCGAAAGGCCGAGAGCGCGACGGTGAGGCCCATGAGAAGCCCTGACAGGGCCAGCATGAAGAAGGCGATGCGCAATTCCATGACCAGTTCCACCGCGCCGAGGAAGTAGCGCAGCATGATGTAGGGCAACACAGCGCAGACCAACAGGCAGGTTTGCGCGAAGAGTGCGGCCCACTTGCCGACCACGATGCGCCAGGACGAGAGGCGCGTGAGGAACATCAGTTCGAGGGTGTTCCCGTCGATCTCTCCGCGTAGTGCCCCCGCACCCCGCAAGGGCATCACCAGCAGCACAGGAATCCCCACCATTGTCCAGAAGAGGCCCGTGAGCATCGCGGCATCGTCGGGCGAGGGACTCCGGTCGGTCTGCGCAATGAGCGAACCGATGAGGGTGAGGACCATCAGGACCTGCAGGAGAATGAAGGAGCCCTCAAACACGCGGGCGCGCAAGCCCTGCCGGAGTTCTTTAATCAGGATCGGGCTGAGCCAATCGCTTTTCATGGCGCTTCCTCCGGCGGCAGAGGGGGCGGCTCGGCGCGGTTGAGCATGCGGACGAAGGCATCTTCCAGAGAAACCTTCTCCTGATGGAACTCGGCGACGGGGACGCCATCTTCGATCATCTTCCGGAGGTGCTTGCTGAGGTCCGCGGACCCGAACTCGTCGAACAGCAGGCGCGCGCCTTGCAGGGTTTCTTCATAGAGTTCCACGCCGGGATTCAGGAGTGCCCAGTCGCGCACCGCCGCGGGGTCGCCGTGGACCTGCACGTTGACCAGCATGCGGTTGCCCTCGTGGCGGGCCAGACTTTCGGCGGAACCCTGATGGACGAGGCGTCCGCCATCGATGAAGAGGAGGTTATCGCACATCTGCCCGAGTTCGGAGAGGATATGCGAACTGATGAAGATGGTCTTTCCCTCTTCGGCCAGCAGCCGCACGAGTCGGATGAAATCGACGCGGGCGCGCGGGTCGAGCCCGGCGGCGGGTTCGTCGAGAATTAGTACGCGCGGATCGTTCAGGAGGGTGCGCCCGAGGCAGAGCCGTTGTTTCATGCCCTTGGAGAGCTCGGTCATGTCGCGCTCCGCAAGCGGAACCAGGTCGACGAAATTCATGACATCGTCGATTCGATCGCGCCGCTCAGCGCCGCGATAGCCGAAGGCGCGGGCATAGAAGTCGAGATAGTCGAGTACGGTCATGTTCTCGTATGCGCCATACGCATCGGGCATCCAGCCGATGAGGCGGCGGACCTCGCTCGGGTAATTCATCACGTCGAGTCCGCAGATGCGCACCTGCCCTTCGCTCGGCATGTCGAGGGTGGCCATGATGCGCATGGTGGTGGTTTTGCCCGCCCCGTTGGCACCGACGAAACCGACGACGGAGCCTTCGGGAATAGCGAAGGAGAGTCCATCCACGGCCTGCACCTTGCGGAAGCGGCGGACCAGCGAATCGACTTCCACGATGGCGTTCAAAGCGCGCCCCCCGCGGGTGAGACGACGGGGCCGATATAGATCTGGGAGCGGTTCTCCCATCGGATGGAAGGAAGCGTTTCGATGAAACGACCGGTGTCCGGCTTTGCGGCCCCGACCACATAGCCAGGCCGAGCGTGCAGGTCGAGGAGCCGGGGATGCACGCGCAGGCCCGGCCGGATGACGTGCTGCTGCCACCAGGAGCGCGGATGATGGTGCCGGGTCTCCGCGGGTTCCAGCACCTGGCTTTCCCCGGCCCGAAGCCCTTCGCCCACCCATACCTTGCCGTGCGGGTCGACATAATAGAACGATTCCAACTCCGCCTCGATGGTGGAAAGCAGGCGCGGCGCGTCCCCGCCTGCGAGGACCTCCGCGGCGTTGAGCAACTCAATGCGGGCGCGCGAGGGAACGACCGAAGAGACGACATGCGCCTGCACGTCGCGGCTACTGAACCAGTCTCCACCCGCGGAGCGTGCATCGCGCTGCAGCGTCAGCGGTGGCTGGCGGCCGACGTGTGGATTGTCGAGGCGATGCATGATGTGATCGGAGGTGAGCGCGAAGTCGCGGCGCAGCAGCAGGCCGGTGGTTGCGCTCTGCTCCTGCACAACCAGCATCTGGCGCAGTTCGGGGGCCAGCAAAACGAGACTGACGCGGGCGCCCCGCCCGCCAATACCGTCCTGAGCGAGAATGCCAGCGCCAAGCATCAGGCTGGCGACGAGAGAAATGAGTGGCGTAGTGACGAAGAGACGCCATCGCCGCGAACGGCCCGCCAGCCAGATGAGATTGACGGGTCCGACCACGACGGCGAAGGCGAAGATCATCAGCACCAGCAGTCCGGCCTGGCGGCCGGACTGTTCGCGTACCGCGGCCATTCCCCAGTTTCTGCCGTAGAGGTCGATGGCGCGGGCGGCCCAGCCGCCGTTGTCGAGTCTCTCCATGAGCGCGACGGCTTTGTCGATTTCCGCTCGCAACCGATCCAGTTCGAGCGGGTGAATGGAACCCAGGCCGAACTCCAGGCGGTCATTGACCTGGCGGGCGGAGGGCGGCAGGGCCGGCAGCGCACCGCCGTGAGACGCCACGACGAGGCGGCCCCCTTGCAGTACCCAGGTCAGGATGGCCTGGCGGACCGGCTCGCGGAGCCCTTCCCACTCGTTGCGGGTGGTCCAGATGGATTCGAACCCGGAATAAGCGCGCCAGTCGGCGAGCATCAGGTCCGGGGTGAGCGTGGCCATGCGGACATCCTTACCCCGCGAAACCAGTTCGCCCTGGATGGGTCCGAAATAATCGATGCTCAGACCGGGGGTCATCCCGATCAAAGCGAGGGTGGGAAGCCCCGAATGCGTAGCGCCGCCGTGGTAGGAGGCGCGGGTAGCCTGCAGGCCGTAGCCGAACGCCGTAATGGAGAGGCTCGGGTGTGTGTAGCGCGGGTTATGTCGCCCCGACACCGGCACCAGCACGTCGAAACTGCGTTGTGCCCCGCTGGGGACCGAGACATCCCATGTATAGGCATGCGAAACCTGCGCCCGATGATGGCTGGATGCGTTAAAAGAGAATTTCCAGGATCGGTTTCGCCCCGAGTTATTCGCGATGTCGATCTGCACCGGCACAAAGCCGTGGGTAGGCAGGTTGTCATAGGCGCCGGTGAGTTGAATATCGATTCCACTCCCCGGCTCTGCATGGATCCCGCGCAAGACCACCTGGCCCAGTGCGGAGGGCGGTGCCAGCATGGCGAGCACCGCGACGGGCAGAAACCAGGATAGGTGAATCGTCGCGGCACGTTTCATGTGGAGGGAACCGATTCCAGGCTACGGGGCAGGCCGTGCTCCTGCTCCGGCACTTCGCGGAGCAGCGCCTCGACGATGGAGGCACCGCTCTTGCCTTCCAGCTTCGCGTGGTAATCGAGGACCAGCCGATGCTGCAACACGGCAACGGCGACGGCCTGCACGTCTTCAAAGCTGGTATTGATCCGCCCCCCCAGCAGCGCGCGGGCACGGGCGGCCACGGAAAGCCCGAGCGCGGCACGCGGACTGGCCCCATAACGCACACCCTCCGACGCGTCCGTTTCGCCGGAATGCGTGGCGTTCACCAGGCGGGCGATATAGTTGGCAACCACCTCCGGCATGTAGATGCGCCGTACCCGCTCCGTCAGCGCCAACAACTCTTCGCGGGTCAGCACCGGCCGCACCTCCGGCTCCACGCCCATCTCGCGGTGCCGCACAATCTTTTCGAGCACCGGCGTAGGATTCCGATGCACTTCGAGCTTGAAGAGGAAGCGGTCCACTTGTGCCTCCGGCAGTGGATAGGTGCCTTCTAATTCGATGGGGTTCTGCGTGGCCAGCACAAAGAACGGATCGGGCAACATGCGAGTCTCGCCCATGACGGTCACCCGGCGCTCCTGCATGGCCTCGAGCAGGGCCGACTGTGTTTTCGGAGAGGCGCGGTTGATCTCGTCGGCTAGAACGAGGTTCGCGAAGATGGGGCCTTCCTGAAACACGAATCGGCGCTGCCCATCCACGTCCTGAAGCACGGGGTTTCCCGTGATATCGCCCGGCAGCAGGTCCGGCGTGAACTGGATACGTTTGGCTTCGAGCCGCACAGCGTGGGCGATGCCTTTCACCAGCTCGGTCTTGCCCAGGCCGGGCAACCCCTCCAATAACATGTGTCCCCGCGCCAGGAGGCCGGTCACCACATGCTCCACCAGGCTTTCCTGCCCGAAGAGAACCTGATTCAACTCGGCGACGAGACGGGCAATCTGCTCGCTTGCCTCGCGCGCTTCGGCTTCCGTTAACGTCTCTGCCATGCTGAAAACTCCTTCAGGCTGTTATTGGAAAAACTCTTCCACAATTCTGCGTTCGTGCGGGTCGAGGGGTTGGCGCCAGACGGTCTCGCCGCCTCCGCCCATCGCCGCGCTACCCGCGGTGGCGCGTGGTCCTGTATAGCGGGACTCGTCGATCTCGTGCTCCAACTCCGTCACGCCCAGCACATCGCCCGGCGCCGCGTGCTGGAGGTCGGCATGTCCGAGCCGCTCCAGGCCCGCCGCCTCGAGTTGCGTCAGCCGTTCGCGCAGGGTCAGCGGCACCTCGCCGCCGGCGCCGCGGGAGATGCCGGGAATTTCGGGCAGGCCCATCTCGTTTCCGCTACCTTCGCCCTCGCTACCGGCCTGGGCGAGACTGAGCAGCAACAAGGCCAGGTCGGCGTCGCCCTCCCCTGTGCAGGCACTGCACGCTTCCAGGCCTTGCTCCAAAGCTTCTTTCAGCCGATCCCACTCTTCCTGCGTCAGCGAGCGCAGTTGGCCCGGATCCAGCGCCAGTTCCTGGAGCTGATTCAACCACTCAGGATCGATGCGGAGCGCGCCGGAGGCCAGGCCATCGAGGGCATCCTCCATCTGACGTTGCCATCGTTCTTTCCAGGCATCCGGAACTTGTTCGGGCATGGCGTTCATGGCCGAGAGCCCGGCCACTGTCATTTCGAGGTGGCGCTGGAACTCGCGCAGGCTGTGGCGCACCTGCTCGTTCAAGGTGTCGCCCGCTTCCAGGCTGCCGTGCTCGTACCAGCGCTCCATCGGCTGAGCACGTAACTGATCGATCTGGCGGCGGACTTCCTCGATGGAGGCCTCCTCCATCAATTCCTGCTCCTGCAGGGTGTCGAGCCATGCCTCGACCTGCCGCCAGGCCGCTGGCTGCTCCATCAGGTAGGTGGCCGAGGCCTCTTCAACCCGCAGCGGCAGCCACCAGGCCACGGCGAGCCCGAGGAGTGACACCGCCGCCCGGCCGGCGAGGGGCCGCCAGACCCAGCGCAGGCGATCCTCCATCCGCTCCGGCGGCGTCGGCCATGGCGCGACCCCGGCATGTGCCGCGGTCAGCCCATTATGCAGACGGTGCACAACCTCCAGACGCACCAGCCCCTCCTCCAGGCCGAACCGCCGCGTCCTCGCGAGCAGCAGGCTCACGTGGGCTGCACCCAGGAGGGCGAAACCATAACCAACCAGCAGCGGACGCGGGTCCAGTCCCCATGCGCGCGCCACGAGCACCGCAACCGCCGCCAGTGCACTGACGACCAGCAACCCCGGCGTGAAGCGGTCCAGCCACCAGCCGGCATTGATGCGGCGGGCCTGACGCCGGGCCTGACGGAGCCACCATTCTTGATGTGGGGAGTTCATGTGTCGATCGCCGTGCGGCGCCCCTTTTCCGTCGACCAAGCCGGAACCGACCGCACGAAAGTGAGTATGTTCAAACTCCACCCCGATTGCCAGTGCCAAAGGGTCAGCAATTCTCAGGATGGCCGGGAACGGGGCCTACGAGCCGGCTGAAGCCGGTACTAAGAACGGCTTTCGAAAGGGTCTTCCTCTGCTTGCAGTCCCGCCTTCCGGCGGCAACGGCCATACTGAGAATTGCTGCTACGCCCGCGGATGCGCCTGCTCGTAGGCCTTCTTCATGTGCTCGACGGAGACATGCGTATAGATCTGCGTCGTGGAGAGGCTCGAGTGGCCGAGCAGTTCCTGCACGCTGCGCAGGTCGGCCCCCGCGTTCAGCAGGTGTGTCGCGAAACTGTGTCGCAGCGCATGCGGCGATAACTCCGTGTTCAGCCCCGCATGCAGCAGATATTTTTTCATCATCCGCTCCATGGACCGGGCTGTGAGCCGTCCCCCGTTCTTGTTGAGAAACAACGCGTTATCTCCCCCACCCTTCATGGAGGGTGGCCGCGCATCCATGGCTTCGCGCAGAGCGCGCTGGGCTGGCCCGCCGAGCGGGCTCAACCGCTCCTTCTTGCCTTTTCCGCGCACCCGCACCACGCCAGAGAGCAGGTCAAGATCCCGGTCGCGTAACTGAGCCAGTTCACCGATGCGCATGCCCGTGGAGTAGAGCAGTTCGAGAATGGCCGCGTCGCGGCAGGCCGCATAAGCGGCCCAGCGGCGCGCCTCGGCGCCGTCCGGTTCGCGCGCGGCCTTCAATACTTCGTACGGAGCGTCGAGCAGACGCCCGACCTCCTCGACGGCGAGGACCTTGGGCAATCGTTTGCCTTTTCGTGGCAGGGGCAGCCCACCGAACGGGTTTGCCGAGACATAGTCTTCGCGGAGCAGGAAACGAAAGAAGGAGCGGAGGCTGGAGAGCTTGCGCGAGGTGGTCGCGGGTGCACAGCCGCGCCGCTGCACGCTGACCAGAAATTTGCGCGCCGCAAAACGGTCCACCTCCTTCCATCGGAAAGGCGGTCGGGCCGAGTCTCCCCACTGGCAGGCAATGAACTGACGAATATCGATCAGATAATGATCGATCGTGTGGTGCGACGCGTTACGCTCGCCTTGAAGATGTTCCGCAAAATGGGCCAGAGCGGGATCTTCCCGCCGTGCGCCGCCCTTCTTCATGCCTTGGCGGCCTTCTTGCCCGACTTCCGAGAACTACTCCGCGCTTTCGGCTCCGGCAACCCAAGGCGCTCGGCCGCCTCTGCATAGCCGGGAATCTGCTCGTGGTAACGTGCACACATCTTCTTCAGCGTGGCGCGTTGACGCGGCGACAGCGATTTCTTCGCATCGAACTGCTGCTTCAAGGACTCGTAAAATTTCCGG
>SLOV01000378.1 GCA_007132345.1 Kiritimatiellia bacterium | reverse complement strand
GGTTGCTGCCGTCTCCCGCACGAAGCATGCCGGTCAGATCCAATACCGGCAGCGCGTCGGCACGCGCTTTACACTGGAGATACCGTGCAGTTCCTGCGGCCGAATGGTCATCGCCTACCACGCGTCTCTCGGTCGAGTGGTCCGCTGGCTGAATAAGAAGGGCGGCCTGCATCCTGTAGAAGGCGAGGTGCCCAGTGGCCATCTGGGCGTGTGGTCGCACGAACCTCCCTGGTCCCAGCGGTTACTTTCAAGCAGGGAAGTGGTCGATAAAATCCTGCGACTTCTCCCCGCGGAGACCAGTCTTCAAACCCTGGCGATTCAGGTCTACCCGGACCGTATCGTCTACACCTGTATGGCGAGCGAGGGTCAGATCGTTAATCTGCTGCCTGACTGGATCGAAGCCAGTGTGCGCCTTGGCGCACTGTTGGAAAGGGCGCCCCATCCCACGACCCAGCATCGCCCAGGGTGGATGGAGCGCCATCCGATCCTTCTCGTGGTACTGGTCATCGCGGCATTCCTCGCCTTCGCAATCTTTGGCACTTTGCTGTTGGTCGGGCTCGCGGTTCTCATAGCAGGCTGAGCATGCGTGTCTCTAACACGGCTCATAAAACATGCCATTTGTGTGATTTATAGGGTTGACCGCTCCGCATATTGACAGCATGGTTATCGATCATGGCCGGGGGGGCTCATCCGCGGTCTTCCTTTCGATCACAATCAACTTGAAGGGATCATTTGATGAAAACAACACCACGTTCTTCTGCCACTCTGCTGGCCGCGGTCTTTCTTCTTGTTGGCATGGCCCATGCAACGCCCGTATGCGTCGATTTCGAAGAATTTAACTTCGGCAACATTCCGATCGGCGCCTCCTTCGAATCGCAGCGTGTCGGGATTGCGATTTCGGCGGCACTCAACGAGCAGGGGCAGCCAATCCCCGGCGCCGGGGCAGGCATCGAAGAATTTCCGTCCGGCAGCGGGAACCGCATGCTGGCCCTCTCGAACGCCTCTGCCTGCTTCGCTTTCCCCTGCGCAACGCTGATTACCCTGCAATGGGCCAATGCAGGTGGCTTTGTCGATCTCACCGTCAACAACGACACCATCAGTCTCGTTGGCCTTCAAGCCGGCACGCACACCGTTGGCGGGGCCACCCTCACCATCGTGCCCAGCGGCCCAGGCGGCACCATCACCATCGAGACGGCCTCGTCCGGCATCACCAGCTTCTGTATTGCGGGCTCCGAACTCTTTGTCGACAATGTCTGTCACACGCCCTGCCCCGAAAATCCCGATTGCCTTGACTTTGAAGGCATCGATAAAGGGGTAGTCGTGGGTGAATCGTTTTTCGAGGATGACCTTGAAATCCTGGTCATTCCCTTCCAGGGCAATAACGGTTTCGTCGACATCAGCACCAACAACAACGCCAACCACTACGGTCAGGAGCTTGCCCTCTTCAATGCGGGCATTGCCTTCAGTCGTGGTTGCGCTGGCGGCGGCACATTCGAAGTTCTCCAGGCCCAGCAAGGCATCGAAGTTTCCATCAATGGCGAATCGATTCTTGTCGACGACGTAAAGGATCTCAACGGCGTCCAGTTAGGTGGCGTCCAGATCTTCGTCGATTTTCACGGGAACCGGCCTTCGGGCACGATCACGCTGGTCGGCCAGTTCGACGAGTTTTCTATCGCCGGCGCCGAACTCTATCTCGACCACTTCTGCATGTCGCCCTGTCCCCGCGACTGTATTGACTTTGAAGAAGAAATGCTCGGCGCCGTCTATCCGACGGGCGAATCCTTTTTCGAAGACAACATCGAGCTTTCTATCGACAAATACTCCGGTGGCAGTGGTGCAGGCGTGGGCATCATCACCGATGCCGGGCGCGCCAATCATCTGGGCCAGGAACTCCACCTGCAAGACGCAGCCCTTGCCCTGCGTGGCACTCCCTGCATTGCGGCTGTACACTTCCATTTCGGGCAAGCCTCCCCCGGCGTTGAAATCGTCATCAACGGCCAGTCGGCGGCATTCGCATCCATGGCCGATCTGGACGGCCTCACCGTCGGCGGCGCCACGATCGAAGTTTTTGACGAACCGGTCAGTTTCGGCATCCGAGGCGTCGTCATGATCACCGGTCAGATCGCGGACCTTGCAATCGGCGGGCTCGATCTGCACCTGGACCACATCTGCCTCACCTTCTGCCCGAATCCTGACTGCATCGACTTTGAAGTCTTCCCGCTTCAAGCGACGTATGGCCAGGGCGACGTGCTCATGGAAGACGGCTTTGCCATGACCGTGCACCGGCACATGCTTGCCAGCATGGTGGACACTGAAGTCGAAATCACCTCCGCCAACGCTGCGAACCATTTTGGCCAGGAAGCGCGCCTGCGGAACGCACGGATCGACCTGTCTTCGATCTGTGCCTCGACCGTCACCTTTCGCGCCTTCGAGCACGTTGCCTCGCAGGCCACACTCGGCGTCAATGGGCAGAACGGTGGCACGGGCGCCCTCGCCCTTTTTGATGGGAACACGATCGGCGGTGTCTCGGTTTCGGTGCAGCCTGGTGGCAATGGCAGCCAAGTTGTCACCCTCAGTGGCACCATCCTGCAGTTCGAAGTGGGCGGCATAGCCATCACGATCGATCACATCTGCATTTCGCCCTGTGTGTCGTCACCCGGCGCGGATTGCGTCGAGTTCGAAACACTGTCCCTGGTCGAGACCTGGAACGCCTTTAGCTTTCCCTTCGAGTTCACCCAGGACGGGGTCACCTTCACGGCTGACACCGTATACGATCTTGACGATATACAGATCAATGACGGCTTCCTGGCCGCGGGTACAGCGCAACGGGCGGGCCACCTGGGGCGTGATTTATGGATGACCAACCATAGCGCCTGGATCGATTTCGGCATGCCCATCGTCAAGAACGTTTCCCTGCATTACGGCCATTATGGCTCTTTCATCAACCTCTTCATCAACGGGGACTTTGTGGTCGCGACCGACTTCGTCAGCCTCGACGGCACCGAAGTGGGAGGCGTAGTTGTCAATGTCATCCGCGTCCCCGTCCCGGGCGGTTATACGGGGATTCTTCAGTTCGAAGGTCCGATCAATAACTTCAATCTCATGATCGGCGGCGAAGACCTCTACATCGACCATCTCTGCTTCGAAGAGGATGTCGAGCCGGAGCCTCCCTTCTCTCTGGGCAAGCTCTATATCATCAGCGCCGAGCAGATTTCTCCGACGCAGCAGCAGATTGTGCTTCAACTGGAGGTGTCAGGTTCCGGCACCCCGCTACTGCAAAGAAGCGTAGACATGACGAACCCTGTTATGTGGCTGGATGTCCCCACGGCCATCTGGAACCCCGTGCCCGGCAACCCCGGGCGGCGCCAGACGGTCCTGCCTGCTCCTTTCAGCACAACCTGGCAATTCTTCCGGGCCGTCGCGCCGCCGATATAATCGTGGAAGAAAGGTTCCACTGAGTGGAAGAAAAGTTCCATTCGATGGAACAAAACCTCCATACGATGGAACAAAGGTTCCAGCGTGGTGCGAGACCTTCAGAATCTGTTGCGACGGCTGCTCGGTTCCTCAAAACCCTCTGCCGCAACGGCAGGAAATAGATTCTACTTCCTCAATCCGTCTGCCGCGCGTGCAAGTTGGGCAATGACCGCTTCCACGGCCTTCTGGGCGTCCGCACTCTTGAGTGAACCATCCTCGGCAAATGCCTCGTGGGACCGCGCCAGAGCGAACTGGCTCGGTATCACGAACGCCGTCAGATTCTGCAGAATCGCGCGCAGATGGTTGAGGGCACGAATGCCGCCCAGTCCGCCCGGCGAGGCGCTCAAGAGCGCAACCGGCTTTTCGAACCAGACTTTGCCGGGATCGTCTTCCCCGCCAGGGCGCGATGTCCAATCGATCATGTTTTTCAGGACGCCGCTGACGGAGCTGTTGTATTCGGGCGACGAGATGAGGACCGCGTCGT
>SLOV01000065.1 GCA_007132345.1 Kiritimatiellia bacterium | reverse complement strand
GCACGCCCACAAACGTGTTCTCTTCAATCACGGGCGTTTCGAGTTGCCCCATGTTGAAGCCCGTGACGATGCCACTGCCCACATAATTGCCCTTGATGAGAATATTGGCGAATCCGGACCCGGCGCCAAAGATGGCGCGCGAACCGGTCCCCACAAAGTCGTTTCCTTCAATCACCTGGTCCGCGTTGTTGGGACCGCCCAGATACAGCCAACTCGACGTGCCGACGCCGGCAAACCGGTTGTTCTTGATGACCAGCCCGTTCCGACTTCCGCTATCCAGTTGAATCACTCCCCCGCTCGCAGCACCGCTCGGAATGTCGAACACGCAGTTCAAGATCTGCAGATTGTCGGTGTTCGCATAAGAATCGATCAGCCGACCGCCACCACCGGTGAAGGTGAAGCCGTCAATAATGACGTCGTCTGCGGTCGGATTGAAGACAACCGGTCCACCCCTGGTCATAATCGTCTCATCCCCGCGGCCACCCGGAGCGATGCCGCTGCCGTCCGCGGCCGGAATGCCATGGTTCGCTCCCTTGAGGGTCAGCGCCTTGTTGATGGATATGCTTTCATTGCTGGTTCCCGGCGAGACAAGCACCGTGTCGCCTGCCGCCGCCGCGTTCACGGCCGAAAGAATCGTCGTATTCCCGAGAACAACCACCTGTTCGTTCTCCACAAAATCGACCACGCCGTTGCGGCCGCTCCGCCCACGATGCCAGTTACGGGCTTCAATCCCGAATTTCTGCTCGTCGCTCAGGTCGCCGCTGGCCACCCCGCCGAAGGTATTGTCGATGACATTGAGCCGGAACGTTGCCGCGACGTTGCTGAGATTGAACAGCGAGGAGGGAAGCCAGTTCGTGACCGGATCGATCCAGTCGAGGAAGAACTCGTTGCCTGCGATGGTGAACTGTCCATCCGTAGGCACCGTCCCGCCGAAAGACAGGTACGTGCCGGAGGTGCGGAACGTGTTGCCGGCAATCTCAATGCCCGCGTTGAAATCGTCGGCATTGATCGCCGTGCGACAATTCTCGAAGACATTATCGGTAATCGCACCACTGCCCCCATTCAGATAGAGGCCCGAGTTCCATGTCATATGACCGCCGAACAACCCGCCGCTTGGGTCGCCGGTGAAGAGATTGCTCTCGATGGTATATCCGCTGGTACCGACGGCCGTTGTGACGCCGCGCGCAGTAACGCCCGTATTGACCCCATCGCGTCGCACCTGGCTATTGCGCAACGTTGCCGCCGCCTGGATCAGAACGGCATCGGCAGTGTCGTTGGTCTGGTAGATCTCGAATCCATCGATGACTGCGGCCGCGGTCACCGTGATCTTCGAATTGACGATCCGGGCCTCCGCTCCGCGCCCGGCATCGTCGCCGGCAAGCCCGGCGTTCGGCCCCAGAAGAGTGACCGCCTTGTTCAGCGCGATCGGGCCATCGTCATAATCTCCTGCCGCGACCAGGATCGTATCACCAGCCGATGCAGCGCCGATCGCGGCCTGAATGGTTTCGTGGTCAAAGCTTCCGCCCGGGCCCACCGTAATCGGCGCACCCATCGCCATCGCAACGCCCAGCCACAAAAACATCCATCCGGCATGCCTCAACTTGCGGCAGAAAGTATTCATATCCCTATCTCCTTATGACTTTCTACGAACACGGTTTTACAACAGGGCGATAGTGGCGTATTAATCTAGAGCCAGTCCACCGCAGGGACCCTGACAATTTCCGTGCGGGTTTCAAGGTGCCCGCTGTGGGGATTTTTCGACACGCGACTAGGGGATCGGCTTACTCCACCCTGCGCCGTGCGGATCTGCGACGGAGCTGCTCCCCTGCGCCAAGCGCCATCGAATGGGTCGTTCGGGCTTGAAGTGCAGTGACGTCAGAATCAGGAGTTATGGGAAGGGGTCGATGCGGGGAGTCGCCCTGCGGTGCACCCATGAGTCGAATACTCGCGTGTGAGTATGGTCGTTCAGGCCTTGGCCTTACTGCCCAACCGGCCCTGTATGAAGGCAGTCGCTGCGTGAACCAGGCTCTCGGAGCGGCCCATGCACAGCTTTCTCTTGATGCGGGTCCGGTATGTCTCCACGG
This sequence comes from Kiritimatiellia bacterium, assembly GCA_007132345.1. Taxonomy (GTDB): domain Bacteria; phylum Verrucomicrobiota; class Kiritimatiellia; order SLOV01; family SLOV01; genus SLOV01. The sequence goes on along the minus strand of SLOV01000065.1, from coordinate 1,888 downwards.
TTTTGGCGCTCAGATGGAGTCGAAACGCAATTTCGTGGGTGGATTCGCCCCGGCCAATACGCTCAAAAATATCCAGTTCTTTATCCGTAAGACGGGTCAGGCCAATGCGGTCATCCCGGCGGGCCCCGCTTCCAATCAGGACATCCATCAGCATGTTTGTCATGGCGGGTTCCACGAAAAAACCGCCGTGTGCGATGGTGCGGATGCCTTCCATAAGCCTCGCGGGGGAATCCTGCTTTCTGACATACCCCCTGGCGCCTGCCCGCAAGGCGCGCTCAGCAAATAGATGCGCTTCGTGGGATATGAGGGCCAGTACATATACCTTCGGACATTGCGCGCGAATGTCCTGGATCAAATCAAGGCCGCTTCCTTCTTCCAGCAGCAGATCGACAATGGCCACGTCCGCGCGACTCGCGGGCAGACGGCTCATGGCCTCGCCCGGCGTGGCGGCTTCGCCGCAGACCACCAGGCCAGGGGCACTCTTGAGCAAGGCGATGATCCCCTTTCGAAAAAGCTCATGATCGTCCGTGACGAAGACACGGACTTTCTTCCCATTTAACCCCTGCGGAGATAAGGACGCTAGTCGATCAGTGGACACAACCAACGGCACGCTGTCAGACTTCGAAGAATGGGTCAAGAATTCCTGAACCTCTTGTCGCCACGCCCCACGGCTGTTTCACGAACGCGCATCCCTCGTTCCGCATGAAGATCCCTTCAGGCGGATATAGACGCAGAAGCCGATAGGAATAAAGTGCTTAGCCGGCGCTTTCCCTTGTATCGGAGGGCGGAAAGGGGTCCGCACAACCTAACATTTCAGGGCCATGGGCGGAAAGGGGAACGGGGTCCCGGCATAGGTGGAAGACCGCCCTGCCGGAATCGCCTACGCATTGACGTTCTACGGTCCGATTATTGCCGGCATCACTGTCCGGTTTTCCCCTGGCGCCCGGTTTCCAGTTTTCGTTCTTCCATCACCTTGTCCTTTCTCTCTTGAGCATTTCCAGGAGGCAACAACATCCGGCTGCCTGCCTGCATGCACTTGCATTTCTTGCATCTGGAGACCCGCCCCTTTGCCGACTCTCGCATGAAAGCCTTTGCCGCCTTACGGCGGGGCTACAACCGGGCGACACTCGTCGGGAGAATCGTTCGTAGTACCGGCTTCAGCCGGCCTTCAACCCAACGAAGCGACCTGGCGCCACGCATCCCGAACGCGGCATCTTTCAAGTGGCGACTGACGAGCCCTGGCCCCATCGCTCTGCACGACCATCATTGATTTGATGAGGCCTTCGCGAATCCGAGCAAGGGGGGCTGATGGGCTTTGGGAGACGGGATGGCATCCCGTCTTACGGGGCGCGCTGAGGTAGGACGGGTTCACAACCCGTCCCCCCGGCTCGCCCGCCGTAGTCCCGACCGCGCAGCGCGTCGGGACGAAGGTGGGAGCCAATCCGAGGATTCGCAAGTCTTCACGCCCCGCGATCCCCTCTGCAATACCTACTCGCCCCCTTACACTTACTCGCCTCCATACCCTTACTCGTGCTCCAACACCGACGCCTACACCCAAAGCCCACCGCCGCCCCCGCAAGCCAGCCGTCTCCCATTCGCGTTCCTTCGCGTGCATTTCATGTCGACAAGGCTCGCGACAAAGGAGGATCAGAAACATGGCAATCCCGTCTGCCGACCAGATTCACAGACAGGTTATGGTCCCGATGAAGAGAATCCAGGGACTGACCGGAGAGACACGAACGGCATGAGTCAGGGATTTGCAGGCATCGCTTCCTCCTGCGGCTCCACGGTGACCCAGGCAGGGAACGGATCGGGAAGCCGCTCCCATGCCGCATCGCCGGCACGGAACTCTTCTTTGGTCAGCAGGCAGGCATCCAATTTCGCCTTG
>SLOV01000227.1 GCA_007132345.1 Kiritimatiellia bacterium | reverse complement strand
GTGGAATTCGTAGCGCGCCCGTGTCCGATAAACTCGCTTGAACCAGGGCCAGTTGGCATCCCACTTGGTGCCCCAATGCTCAAGACGCCAAGGGAGCCAGGAGGTGTCGCGGCGCGCAGCCATCAAACTTCTATGCTTCTTCCGCTGTGTGGGCAGGAAATGTTCGAAGGAAAGAATCTCCGACTTCAAGTCCCGTGCGTCGACCTTGCGGCGTCCGTCGAGGTAATGACGCTCCATCCGAGGCGTGGACCAGGCGCGGGTCAGGTCGGTGGGGGTGCTGGCCACAGCAACGAAACAATCCACATCCTCGGGCGGACCGGAAACCCACATGATGTTGAAAATCCAGTTAGGCATGTCTTGCTCCTGACGGTCGCTTCAGGCTTTCGGCGGGCGACGCCGCTCGCGGGCGGCGCGCGCCTGGGTGTTGCGGCCGGTAGCCGTACTGAATGAAGACTCGCGCATCATCTTGCGCGTGGTGGTGTATTGTGCTTCGTTCCATTGCGACGCCTGTACTTGGAGGTCGGCAATTTCTTCCGCAAGGATCGCGTCGGGGTCGGGAATCTGCTGGAGTTCCTCTACGACTTCGCGAAGGACGCCTTTCGCCGTTTCGTGGTCGCCCCGGTCGGCGGCCTCGACGGCCCGATCGCGCGCGCGGGCCGAACGTTGCAGCGCATATTCGCGCAGGACCTCTAGACAGGGTGGGGCATCGTCGACGCCGTCGGCGACTTCCACGTAAACCGTGTCGGTGAGGCGTTTCGATTTTACGGCGTCGCGGGTCATTTCGTCGAACTGCACGGTGATGGATGCCACGCCGGCCTTGCCGATCTCCGTGAGGGCGTCGAGATGCAGACGCAATAGCAGGTTCTTGGTTTCGCCTGCGTAGGCGTCGCCAAGACGGAAGGCGATGTCTTGCCCCGATTGTGAAGCGGGATAGCCGGTCCATTGTTCGACGCGGAGCGTCGCGGGTCCGGGGTGCAGGACGACCTCGACGTTCTGGGCCGCCAGTTCGAGGAGGCCGCTGAGTTCCTCCGCGAAGATGGCAGGCGCCTGCTCGGGTGTGTCGACGAAGTAGAAGGAGCCGCCCGCCTCGCGGGCCATGGCGGTGAGCAGATCTTCGTTGAAGTCTTCGCCGAATCCGAGGGTCGTCGTGACGATGTTCGATTTCTCGCGGGCGCTGCGGCCCAGGTGGGCGAGGCGGGGTGGGTCGGTGAGGCCTTGATTCGCCTGGCCGTCGGTGAGGAGCAAACAGCGGTTGATGCGGTCGGGCGCCGCGGATTCGGAGAGGAGGCGGATGCCCTGCAGCCAGCCGCCGCTGAGGTTGGTGGCGCTGCCGGATTCGATCCGATTGACGATCGTCTTGAGTGCGTCCTTGTCCTGCACGGGGGTAGGCGGCAGCAGGGTTTCGACGTGGGTATCGAAGAGGACCACGCAGAGGCGGTCCTGGGCGTCGAGGTGGGTGATGAGGGTTTGAATGGCCTTTCGGGTGTGGCTCAGCTTTTCGCCGTCCATGGAGCCGCTCCGGTCGACGATGACCGCCAGGTTCAGCGGGGTCCGGTCGGTACGCGTTGCGGGAGGGGCGGTGAGGCGGAGGAGCAGGGTGACTTCGCGCGGGGTGGCGCGGGCGATGCGTTGATAGTCGAAAAGGGCGTCGAGTTTCATGGAAAAGATCCTTTCTGTTTGTTCTGGTGGCATCATCGCACAGGCGCTATGACAAATAGTGTCAGACCCCCGGAGAAAATGTGCGATGTCCCGTTTCAAACCACAGTATCGGCGGTTGTTGTTCATTGATCGGAAACTGCGCTCGGGCGCTTATCCGAATTGTTCCAGTCTGGCCGCGGACTGGGAGGTGAGTGCGCGGACGATTCAGCGGGATCTCGATTATCTGCGGGACGAGTTGGAGGCGCCGATTGCGTATGACGCAGAGCGGCGCGGCTTCTATTACGAGGATCCGTCTTGGTTTCTGCCTTCGGTGATTCTTTCGGAGGGCGACCTGGTGGCGTTGCTGATTGGGCAGCAGGCCCTGCAGATGTACGAAGGTACGCCGGTGGCGGAGGAGTTGAAGCGGATTTACGCGAAGCTGGCGGAATGGTTGCCGGAGAGTATCAGTGTAGGGCCGGAGTTCGTGGAGAGCCGGTTCAGTTTTCTGCATCCGCCCGCGCGTTCGATTGCACCGGAGATCTGGCGGCAGATTCTGCGCTCCCTGCTACATCAGCGGGAGCTGGAGATCTCTTATCGCTCTCCGGCATCGCAGACGGCAAAGCCGCATCGGATCCATCCTTATCACGTGGTGAACGCGGAGGGCGATTGGTACCTGCTGGCGCGGGAGGTACGTTGGGACGATATCACGCAATTCGCGATTTCACGGGTTGTCTCCGCGCGGATCACGGAGGCGCGTTTCGAGGTGCCTGCGGATTTTGATGCGGTCGCGGTATGCAAGAGCCGGTTCGGGCGTTATCTGCACACGCGGGGCGGCAAGGTGGTGCGGGTTCGGCTGCTGGTGGAGCCGACGCTGGCGCATTATGTGAGCGAAAAGGTCTGGCACCCGGAGCAGCGGCTGAAGCGGCGGCGGGACGGGCGCGTGGAATTATCCATTCCCGTGCTGGAGACGCGGGATATCGAGGCGTGGGTCTTGAGTCTTGGCGAGCATGTGAAGGTGCTGTCGCCGAGCGGGCTGGCCGAGCAGGTACGGCGCAGGCATCGGCTCGCGGCGAGGGGGTAGGGGCTGCGTGTTGACAAGAGGGGCCTTGAATGTGTGGGGAGGTTCTGGCAGCCCTTCAAGCTGCGGAGATTGGTTGATACAACGGGATCACACTTCGATAAGTGTGATCCCATGATCTGGCAGCCCTTCAGGCTGCACGGCCAGGAGAGTGGTTGCCGGTGCGAGGCCGCTTGCATGATGCGAAGGTGTCAAAATAGGAATTATAAGCCTGAAGCGTGGCTTTCCGCCAAATAGGCCCGCAACCATTTATTGCCTTGGTTCACAGTGAAGGCATCCCAGAACTTGAACGCGGCTAGGATCATAAACAGCAGGAAGACCGTTACCGCAACGATGGCAATGGCCCGATCGGGACCCATGAATCGGGTATCCGATAGCATAATGATCGGTAAGAAGATGGGCCACAGGAAGAAGTGAGACGCACAGCCGACGACCGACCCGGTGTAGGGAACGATTGCGTGATCCCCTTGAGGTTCGTGAAAATAGGTTATGTAGAAGTGCGCCTCCGAAATCAACTCGAAGAACACGTAGGCGCCAAGCCCATTCAATAGAGACACGCTCAACAGCTCGCGCAACGACATGGAATGAGTTTCCATGTAGGCTTGCAGGACCCCCGCAAAGACGAGCGTAACGAGAGCCAGGCTCCCGATATCGAACTTGAGCCATCCGGCGCGATGCTTGCCGCCTGACATCGGCGACTTTCCGTCAGGCGTTGCAAAGGCGGTCCGTGTGTCCTTGCCGCCGCGAAGAGAGGTAAGCATGGAATCGACGAAATGTGTATCAAGCAGCATTTCCTCGCCTTTATCGAAAACGTCCGGGCAGAAGAGAAACTTTGGCAGGACGCAAAGGAGCTGGTTGATCCAGATCGTGGCGAGCATAAAAATCAGTGTCTCAAGCAGGGACCAATCGAACGACAGAATTCCCACAACCGGCGCGATTCCCCTCACAAGCCAATGCACACCCTCGTTGATGTAGCTCGATACGCGGTATCGCTTCAGATAGGCAGGCGCCATCTGGCGCAGTTTGCGATGGTCGTCCGGTGTTATCGGCTCTTCTTTGAGATAGTCTTTCGGAACCCCGCATTCGGGGCATACCTTGACCTCGCGCGGATACCGAGCCCAGCATCGCATACACGTGTTGCGGTCATCCCAGTCACTCCGACTGCTCATCGTGGCCTGCTCCTCAGTCGCTTGCCCTGTTATAGTCTCAAGGACAGGGTGCCAAAAGCGGGGGGTGGCCGTCAAACACCGGGGGGTTGGCTGCCGGGGGTGATTTGCCGGGAT
>SLOV01000137.1 GCA_007132345.1 Kiritimatiellia bacterium | reverse complement strand
TACGCCCGTAGCCACCAACGCCGCACACAAGGCCGGAACCATTGCCAGGCCACCAATATGAATATCCGCGATGCCGCACTGGTCCGGCGGCCTGCCGTGGGCGTAGGCGGTGAAGAAGGCCCGATGAACCTCCTCCACATAGGTGTCCCGGTGCCAGCCGGGTTTCAGCATGCAGACGATGTAACGGTCAAGCCAGCCCTGCGGCTCGTACCCGCCGCCAGCGACCACCCACTGGAAAAGTTCACGGGCCAGTTGAAAGTTGAGGGTATTTTCACCCGCGCCCAGGAATTGATGATAGTGCACGCCGCGCCGCCCCCAGAACGTCGCCTGATCGCGCAAGAGATCCCCTCGCTCGTTGACCGGCGTATACTGCGAACGCCACAGGATCGAATCCGGGTGCGGATTGCGGGGATTCTGGTACTCCCGGATTGCACCATAATCCCGGTCCAAGGCAGAGGTGTTGTAGTACCAATGCACCGGCATCGCCACCGCATCGGCGGCAAGGGAACCCCAAAAGGCCGCATGGAGATTCTGAACATGTGAAGTTGGCATACGTCTGCGGCAACCTAAACCCGGTTCGGCCATTGTCAATTTCCCCGTGGCCGAGGCCTCCGGCTGGGGCGCATATCGTTTTATGTTGCGCGCAACATAAAGTGAAATGCGCCCCATTGATCCGATCACACATCCTCGTGCTTTATTTCCTTCGGAGCCTTGTGCTAGCGTTTGTCTGGAGGAATCAGCATGCATATCGCTCAGATCGTCGCACAATGGATTATCGGCCTCGGCATCCTGAATGTTTGGCTCTTGCGCCGCCAACGGGCCACGCCTTACCGGGGTGGGAATGCCAGAAACATGAAGGAGGAATTCGCCGTCTATGGACTTCCCGCCTGGTTCATGTATGCCATTGGAACCCTCAAAGTGGCTCTTGCGCTTGCCTTGATGCTAGGCACATGGCAGCCCGTGCTGGTTCAACCCGCCGCCCTCGCCATGGCCGCCCTGATGACTGGCGCCGTCGTGATGCACCTCAAGGTCAAGGACACCCTGACCAAAACGCTGCCGTCGTTGGTCATGCTGGGATTGTCCCTCTTCGTGGCTATGGTTTGAGAAACACCACCGTCAAGAAGGCGTTCAGCACCAGATAGCCGATCGCCGGCAAGGTCACCCACAGGCAATCTCCAATGCGCCAGCGGGTGAATACGCCCATTGCCATGAGAAGGAAGAGCCCGCCGGACCCGAGCAGCCCCAGCTGGTGAAACCAATAGGCGGTCAATTGGGCGGATCCGCCCAGGATCTCCAGCCAACCGACAAGCGTCCTGAATCGGGCCAGACCAAACCTTTCAAACTCCGCCCGCATCGAGGTGGAAACGAGGCAGCTAATTCCATAGACCACGAAAGAAACCCCGGAGAAAGCGGTCATCACGATGACGAAGATGTTCATAGGAAGGAATCCGCACTGGCCATGTGGGAGTGGGTACGTAGTTGCGGATCGCCCGAAACGACGACCGGATAGCCGGTCTGTTCCCGGACGCGCCCAAACAACCCTTTGAGTTCAATATGCACAAGGACTGACAGCATAGCGGCCCCCACCCTGCCGTCCAGCCAAGAGAGAATTGCCGGGCAAGCTCGATCGCGCGTTTATGGGCGTCAGGGGCAGGAGCGGGATGAGATGTGGCCAGAACCTATCTCTACACATCACGGACAGGTAAAAGAAAACCGCCTTGCGACAGTCTTCTTTGAAGCTACGAGTACAGGCATGCATCGAAGTCAGGCAGGCGTAAGCCGTAGTGACGGGCCAGGGCATGTAGTTCGAGCAGATTCATACGCCTGCGAACAGGGAAAAGGCAGCAATTCTCTGTATGGCCTGGAACGGGTTGTTCGGGCCTGCTGAAGCAGGTACTACGAACGGGTTTTCGCCGGGTCTTCGCCCGTTTGTAGTTCCGCCTTCAGGCGGCAAGGGCCATACTGAGAATTGCTGATACCGATACGCAAGGTGGTACGTATAACCTGGTTTCGGTAGCTTCAACGAAGCAAGGCCATTCGTGGTGTCCCTGGTTACACCGCTTCAGATTCCAGCAGCCACCGCCACAGAGGGACGAATTGAATCCGGCCCTTGATCCCAAACCATTCGAAGCTTTCCGTATCCTCACGCTCCTCGCTCAATATAAAAAGGTTGCGGCATCGCAGCTCCTTTCCAGCCTTCAACAGGGCCCGGATCTCACGGTCTAGCACCCGGGGATCGTCGACCCGCTGACAAACTTGTATCAAAGCCTCGACGCGGGTGCCCTCCTGGATCACGAAGTCGACCTCTTCGTTCTGCGCGTTCTTCCAGAAGAAGACCTCGATGGCGTGGTTCAAACGCCGCTTCCACAATGCAACGGCTACCAGGTTTTCGTATAAGCGACCCCGATCCCCACTGAAGCGGAAGCCCATCGCCAGTGCCAAGCCGTTGTCCACACAATAGATTTTCTTGTTATACGCTGCCTGCTCACGGACCTTGAAAGAGAAACGCCGCAACGAAAAAAAGAGAAACGCTTCCTCCAGGTGGCGCACGTATTTCTCAACGGTATTCACGCTCCGACAACGCGTTACGCGCGCCAGCGCCTGGTAGGAGTATTCTTTGGCCACGTTCGAAAACAAATAGCGGGCCAGATCTTCAAGCCCCTGCACCGCCCGGATGCGGTGACGCTTGACGATGTCTTTATACAGCACCGCCTGAGTTAATGTGCGCAGGTATTCGGTTCGGTCGATCTGCTTGAGCAGCGGTTCGGGAAAGCCCCCGTCCTGCACGTAGGTCTCGAGGCAATCTTTGCGCTCTGCCTTCGTCAACCGTTTGGAGGCAATACGCAACGTTTCCTCAAAACTGAAAGGCAGAATGGGAATCAGCAGATGCCGCCCGGTCAGATGCGTCGCCAACTCGGAACTTAATAGGTGAGCATTGCTGCCGGTTACCATCAGCCGCCGCCCCTGCCGTTGAAGCCGGTTCACGAAAAGCTCCCACTGACTAAGGTTCTGGATCTCGTCCAGCAGCAGCGTCTCGGGGCTGTCGTAGATCGCATCCACCGCATGGAGCAGTTCATCGTAATCGCTGAGCCCCAACAGACGTTCATCGTCGAAATTGACATATCCGCAATCCCCCGTGCGCCCCAGCGTGTGCAGGGCGAAGAAGGACTTGCCCGCGCGGCGCGGCCCCACGACCACGCGAATCATATCGCCGGCCCGCGCAAAGCTGGAAGCGACCTTCCGCTCGACATACGGCTCCGCCAGTCGTCGTTCCCACTCCCGTTTCTGTACGATCAACGCATCGCGGACCATAGCTACACGCCTCCATACAAGAGAATCATACTGAACAATATTATGCACTTTTGTGCATTGTCAATCCCCTCCTGCATGATTTCTGTCATTCTCTGTATGGCCTGGAACGGGTTGTTCGGGCCTGCTGAAGCAGGGACTACGAACGGTTTCTCGCCTGGTCTTCGCCCGTTTGTAGTCCCGCCTTCAGGCGGCAAGGGCCATACTGAGAATTGCTGGGGTTCACCGCGAAGAGCACGAGGCACACGAGGAGCGTATCCAGGCTCGTTTCTACCGAAGACCGCCTTGTCTGATCGTCAGTCGGGCTAAAAGTGCTTCCTGGCGAAGGCCCGGCCGGAGTGGGATTTCAGATAGGCTTCGAACTGCACTGCGGCGTCTCGATCCGGGAAACCGATCAGCACACGAAATCGCCACGGCCGGGCCGGTGTTTGGCCGTATGCGGCACGCCGCCTTCGTCATGCTTCTTGAGGCGCGCTTCAGGGTCTTCGGTAAAGCCCGTGTAGTGATGTCGAGGGTCGTGGATGCTCTCCAGGATGTAGGTGTAGAACATGGTTCTCCTTCATCAAGGCTTGCCCGGGCGTAGTCCGCAGCGCTGACACTGGCCCGGCTTCGACCTGCGCCTTGGCCCGCCGAAGTGCCGCGCCACGGGACGAAGGCGGCCGCGAGGCGGCTTGGCTACGCCGGGGCAATG
>SLOV01000085.1 GCA_007132345.1 Kiritimatiellia bacterium | reverse complement strand
CCTGATGCCAACGACGAGAATATCGGCATTCTCAGTCCTTCCTATAATCCCGCCGGGACCGTATTGGCTCAGTTGATATTCACTACGTCTTCTTCGCCCTCTCTCGCGCTTGCCGGTCCCGATGGCCACCCCGGTGTGCGGCCAGACTTCACAAGTGGATCAGATGAAGTCCTTGACAGCTTGGTATTGAACTTGGCCGACAATGGGGAGTTTGCCCAATTCACTTCGACATTCTTAGATCCTGTGTTTCGCGAGGGCAACGTCTTCGTACGCATGTTCGGTGCCGGCCCGGACAGCATTGGCGTGGGCACGCCTTACTACGACGGTCCGTTATGGGAAACTGATTTCAAGTCCCTGGGCCCGCCACTAGAGGCCCAGCAGGTTGTTCAAGCGAACCGCTTTGAGCTTGCCAGCGGCCTTGGCGATGCCTTGAATCAGTCCGTAGCTCTGATCCCCGAGCCGAGCACCTTTGGACTGCTCGCCCTCGGCGTGCTTGGTGCCGCTTTGCGTCGGCGCCGTTTGCCAGCTTGATCGTCTGGTCGCGACGTTGAATCTTGGCGCCCCATCAACCCGGATGGGGCGCTTTCTTTTTGCGGCGGCGTGATGGTCAACGGGCTTGCGTGGGTTTGGACGCGTCCCGCATGATGCTGGACGCCTCCATGAAAGCGGCCCCATCTTCTTCCAGCCCAGATCGAGTCGGATCAAAAGCCTCCTATCCCGTGCTTTGGGCTGGCTTCGTTCTGGCCGCGCTGGCAGGCGGTCTCTATAGCCTGACCCTCTGCCGCTTCCCGTATCCCGGAGAATCGGCGCGCTACCTTGCCTTGCATGCCGGGCTCGACCCGGTCGGGACGCTGCATGACCCGGTCTGGGGGGCAATCGTACGCAGTGTGTTCCGCTTGGCCGGACCCCAGGCGGTACCGGTGTTGAATGCGCTCGGTATCCCCATCGCCATCTTCACGCTTCTGCTGGTCTACTCCCTGGTGGTGCGGATGCAGCAGGAATCGAGCGGGCAGGGTAGCCTGGAACAGGAGCGCCACCGGGAAGCCCGATCGCGCCTCGTTTCGGGTAGCGTCGCCTTCGTCTTTCTGGGAACAAGCGCCCCATTCTGGTTCGTGGCGACCAGGATGTATCCCGCCTTGTGGCATGCCTTCTTGCTCGCTGGTGTCGCAGTGCTCGTTGGATTGGCCCGGCGCCGCGGCCGTACCCGTCTATTATGGCCCGCTGCTCTTCTGGGCGGCGTAGCCTGTATGACCGTTCCCGCCATGGTCTGGGCCCTGCCGCTGTTCGGGGGCTATACCTTGTTCATTCTCTTCCTCAAAGGGAGGCTGAATCTGAAGTCGCTTTGCGGGCTCGGTGTTTGCTTTGTTGTCGGTGTGCTGCTGGTGGTGCCGTTTCTCTTTGCTCAAATCCATGCGCTCGCCGATTTCGGAAGCCTCGGCCCGGCACAGTGGGTCTGGCTCTACCTCCGCCAGCATCTCGCCGCTGTACGTGGCGTTGTGGCGGGTACGGGTTGGATGATCTTCGCCCTGACCATGATCCTGCCCTGGGCGGTGGCGATTGCCTGGCCGGCCCTCGATCCCACGCATCGTCTCAACGAATCCGCCGCCTTCCATCTGGTGCTGGCGGTGCTTGCCGTGATGCTGACCCTGAACCTGTATATCACGCCATGGGCCTTGCTGGAGGCCCAACGGATCGTTCTGGCACCCTACCTCTTTTCCTCCATCTGGATCGGTCATGTCGCCGGCTACTGGTGGCTGATCCTGCGGGCAGATAGCGCATATGCATCCCCAGTGCTGGCCCGCTTGCGCCGCCTTGCGCGGCGAATCTATCTCCCACTCTTGTCGATGGTCTTGCTGGCTGGTGCCTGGAGGCATGGGCAGGCCGTGCCTCCCTCGCTTGCGCAACCCGTCTCCCTCTTCGTGCAGCATACGGTGGCGGCACTGCCGGACGGCACATGGCTCCTGAGTAATGGTCTGTTGGATGCAAACCTCGTTCTGGAGGCGCATCGGCAGGGGCGTGAACTCTCGCTGATCAACCCGGCCCGCATGCAGCAGCCCAACTACGCGCAATACGTTGCTGGCCTTGCCGATACACCCCGCATGCGTGTGCTGGCGGAGTTGGGGCCCGCCGCCATGCTGGCGGAGCGGTTGACCGATGGAGATGAAGCGCGTGTTGCCTCGTTGGTTCTCCCCTCCCTCTTTCTCCAGCACGGCCTGCAACCGGTCGCCGATACGGGGATCTACAAGGGCTGGCCCCCTGGCGAGCCATACGATGCCGACGCCGCCTTCGCCAGGAACGAGCGTTTCTGGACCGCCATCGAAGCGGCGCGGGACCGCGCTAAGGGAGCCCCGAGACCGATCGACACATTAAACGAATGGGTCATCCAGGCAGCGGCGAGGCGGGCCAACGATCTTGGCGTCTTCCTGGAGGACCAGGCGCGAGCCGATCTGGCCAGAAGTGCCTACGATGCCGCCTTGGGGCTGAACCCCGCAAACCTGAGCGCTTTGTTGAATGCCCTGACCCTGGCGCAAACGGAAGGGCGCGCGGAGGCTGCCGCTCTGCAAGAGCAGGTCGAGCGACAGATTCAGCAGCGCGGCCGGCATGCCTCCTTCTGGTCGCTCGCGGAAACTTATGGCGTGGTGCGGCATCCGGAAGCTTATGCCGAGCGCGGATGGATCTGGGCCCGCTCCGGACGGCTGGATGCGGCTGTGCGCGACCTCGAACAGGTGGCCGCGTCCGAGAGTGCGCCGCAGGCGGAGGTTCGCATGCTGCTGGCCTCGCTCTACTTCGAGATGGAAGACGATGCGCAGAGCGAAGCGCATTTCCAGGCGGTCCTGGTGGCGCAGCCCGACAATCTCTCCGCGCTGCTGGGCCTGGGCCGTATTGCCATGCGCGCCGGAGAATATGACGAGGCGGGCGCCCTTTTCCGGCGGGCGCGTGAGATGCAGCCCGATGCCCCCGCGGCAACGGCCGAACTCGGTATTCTCGCCTGGCTGAGCGGTAACCCGGAAGAGGCGAAGCGGTATCTTCAAGAGATGCTGGACCTCGCTCCCGGCGACGTGCGCTCGCTCTATATTCTTGGCCTGATCGGGGAGCAGCAGGGTGGCGCGAAAGCGGCGGCGCCATGGGAATCGCGCCTGGCCGAGATCGATCGTGCCGATGCCATACTGGCTAGAGCTTCGATTGCGATGTCGGGGCACCGTTTCGAAGAGGCCCGCGAACTGCTTGAACCCCTGACCCGGCATCCGGGCGTAAGGAAGACGGCCTTGCAGTTGCTCTTGCAACTGGATGTGGCCGCCGTGGACATGGCTGCGGCGTCTGCGCGTGCGCGTGCGATTCTCGAGATGGATGTGGGCGATGGCCTCGCGAACCTCATCCTTGGCTCGATCCAATACACGGAGGGCCGGCTTCCCGAAGCCGAAGCATCCTTTCGTGCTGCGTTGCGTCGCCAACCTACGGCGGAGGCGTACAACAGCCTCGCCTGGGTACTGGCCGAACAGGGCCGGTTGCAAGAGGGCCTTGCGCAAGTTCGTATCGCTTTGCAGATGGACCCTGCTCACGGGGCGGCATGGGATACGTTGGGTGTGATTCTGCATCGCTTGGGGGAATCGGATCGGGCGGTTGTGGCGTTGCGCAGGGGTGTTGAGGCGCTTCCGTATCGCTGGGATTTCCGATTGCATCTCGCCGAGGCGCTGGCGGCCGCCGGAAAGACAGAGGAAAGCCAAGCGATGGCAGAGGAGTTATTGGCGAATGCGGACGGGATTGCGGACGAGTTGCGGGAACGCGCCGAGGCGTTGGTGGCGCAGCCGTGAGGGCAGCGCGTCCCGACGCATCTTTATCTTTCTGGATGTAGGACGGCTTCACAAGCCGTCTCGCACTGAGAGGGACCCCAACGGGGTCACAGAACAAAGCCCGGTGCGAAGCGCCGGGATCAGAGCGCCAAATCACCGACACGACCCTGAAGGGGTCGCAGAACTCCCGCCCCACTTCTTTGTCATCCCTCTTT
>SLOV01000027.1 GCA_007132345.1 Kiritimatiellia bacterium | reverse complement strand
CGTGAGAATTGCCGTCGTTTCCGACCTGCACGTCGCTGGCCCCGGCGAACACGCCGAGACGCGTGAATCCGTTCGCTTGCTCGGCCATGGGGAAGGCGGCATGCGCCGGCGCTTCCGGCGTGGTCTGAACCGCTTTCGCGACCGCTTCTGGCACTGGCAGCCCGAGTCGCGTGCCGCCTGCTTTGTGCAGGCGCTGCAGCACATCTATAACTACAACCCCGACTATCTCGTCGCGAACGGCGATTATGCCGGCGACCACAGCGGCATGGGGCTGAGCGACGACCATACGTATGAGAGCGTAAATCATGTCGTGAGCCTCATTCGCGAGATCTTTCCCGAGCGGAGCCGCTTCAACTTCGGAGACCACGACATCGGCAAATACAACACCGTGCGTCGTCAGGGCGGGATTCGCCTGCGCAGCCTGGAGCGGGGCCTCCAACTGGGCCTCGAAAGCTTCTGGGAAATTGCCCACGACAACGTTCTGCTGATCGGGGTGAACTCGAGCCTGCTCACGCTGGAACTCTATCTGCCCGAAGCGCTGCCCGAAGAGGTGGACGACTGGGCCTCGCGGCGCGAGGCGCATGTGCAGCAGATTGTGGAGCGGTTCCGCGGCATCGAAGACGGACACCGTGTCATTTTGTTCAGCCATGACCCCAGTGCCATGGGGCTGCTCTCCAGCCTTCCCGAGGTGCGAAAGCGGTTATCGCAGATCGAATGCACGGTGGTGGGCCACTTGCACACCCCTATGCTGATGGGGTTGACCCGCATGATGCGCCACGTGCCGGTGCTGAAGACAAATTATCCAATTGCCCGCATCGTGACACACGGCGCGCGCGGCGCGCAGGACTGGAAGCGCTTCAATCCTGTGGTCTGTCCCTCTACCTATGGAGTCGGCAACCATATTTCCGGGGGCATCCTCTTGATCGAGGCCCGTTCGCGCGGCCCTCTGGCGGTGACGCGCCAGCGGATTACGATTTAGCTACGAATCCGCAGCCTGCGGAGCGGACGCGCTTCCGCGTCCGGCCAGTTGTTGTCTGACGGCTGAACGGCGGCACCTCTCGCTGCGGAGCGGACGCGCTTCCGCGTCCGGCGGGCTGTGATCTTCCGGCTCGGAGAGCCGAGCCGCTCCCGCTCAATTGCAGCGCGTTTCGCCACGGAGCGGACGCGCTTCCGCGTCCGTCTGGATATTGTTTGGCGGCTGAATGGCGGCACCTCTCGCTGCGGAGCGGACGCGCTTCCGCGTCCGGCCGGGTGTGATCTTCCGGCTGAGTTGCGGCACATTGCACTGCGGAGCGGACGCGCTTCCGCGTCCGGCGCACCGGGGTTTGCCTTCAACCGTGCCGTATGATTCAATAACGCAACTCACGGGGAACCCGACCGCCCCGCCTATTATCTTGGGGAGGAAAGCGACATGCCGAAAGTCTTGATTCCGTTGGCGCGTGGTTGCGAAGAGATGGAGGCGGTGATTCTCATCGATACACTGCGCCGCGCCGAGTGGGAGGTCGTGGCCGCGGCGATCGAGGAAGGCCCGGTCCGCTGCTCGAGAGGCGTTCGGATCCTCGCCGATACGCGCTGGCAGGATGTCGACCCGATCGAGTTCGACCTGCTGGTCATCCCGGGCGGCAAAGGAGGAACGGAACGATTGCTGGAGGCCCCCGCGGTGATCGAAGCCGTCCGTGTTTTCGACCTGGCCGACAAACCGATCGGCGCGGTCTGCGCCGGGCCCCTTGTGCTGGACGCCGCCGGCGTGTTGACCGGAAGGCGATATACCTCCCACCCCGCTGTCGCGGATGAATTCCGGGATGGGCAGCGGGTGGACGTGCCCTCTGTTGTGGAGGATGGACACATCGTGACCAGCCAGGGGCCGGGCACGACTTTTGCCTTCGCACTGGCGCTCGTGGCTCGCTGGGAGGGCCACGAAAAGGCCGAAACGATGGCCCAAGCCATGATGGTAGATGTAGAAACCCTGCCCTGGCGCCTCGACCGGGCCGAGTCGGATCCGGCAGGCGGATAGGCGCAGCGCCGCATTTTGGGAATGCGGGCCTTTCTGGGAAGAGAAGACGATCAAGGCTGCATGGCGCTTGCCATCCTTGCATAATAGAGGCAATATCTCGTCGCAGTCGCTGGTCCTCCCATTTCTCGACGGGCGGTACCATGACCCGATGCGGCTGCATGCGAGCGGCGAATGAACACATAGGAGGATGGATTCATGGCGATGACAAAGTCTCAGATTCACGCGGAACTGGCCGAGCGAACCGGCCTCACCAAGATCCAGGTGAAGAAGTTTCTCGATGAGCAGGCCTCCCTGGCATACCAGCAGGCGGGCGAGGGGTACTCGATCGACGGCATTGGAAAACTGGTGTTGGTGGATCGCAAAGCCCGACAGGGCCGCAACCCGGCCACGGGCGAAATCATTGAGATCCCGGCGAAGCGCGTCGTGAAATTCCGGATCGCCAAGGCCTGCAAAGACAGCGTGCTGTAACCGCTGGTCTTCGGCCTTGAGCAAACGGACCTCGTTCACCTTTAAGCTGTCGGACGCTCAGCAGGAGACGCTGATCTCACTGCTGCGCGGCGGCAACTACCGCCCAAAGGAAGTCCCCTACACGCGGATTGCCGTTGAGGCGGAGGATTGCAATATTGCCCTCTACACCAGCGGCAAGTGTGTCGTGCAGGGCAAAGGCGCCGAGGACTGGGTCACCTTCACCCTTGAACCGCTGGTGCTGGGGGAGGTGGTCACCGGCTACGACGATCTCCTTCACCCGGAAGATTACCGCCCCCACATGGGCGTGGACGAAAGCGGAAAAGGCGACTTCTTCGGCCCCATCGTCATCGCCGCCGCATACGTTGACGAAGCGCTTGCCGCCGCGCTGAAGAAACTCGATGTGCGCGACAGCAAGACCATCAAGAGCGACCGGAAAGCCGAGGAAATGGGGCGTGCGATCCGGGATACCCTGCAAAACCGCTACAGCCTCGTGGTCATCGGCCCGCGCGCCTACAACCGCCTTTATTTGAAGATGGGGAATGTCAACCGGATGCTGGCCTGGGGCCACGCCCGCGCCATCGAGAACCTGCTCGACAAAGTACCCGATTGCCCCGAGGCCCTGTCGGATCAGTTCGGTCCGAAGCACCAGATCGAACGCGCCCTGCTGCAGAAGGGGAAGAAGATCACGCTTGTGCAGCGGCCCAAGGCCGAGAGCGACCCCGCCGTCGCGGCTGCGTCCATTCTGGCGCGTGCCGCCTTTCTCTACGAAATCAGGAAAATGGGGCAGCGCTTCGACGTGGAGATTCCGAAAGGCGCCTCCGATCGGGTGCGAGAGGTCGCGGTGGATCTGGTTCGTGCACAAGGCCCTGATGTGCTGCTGGATACGGCCAAGTGCCATTTTCAGACGCTGGACAAGGTGTTTCAGGCCTCCGGCCACCAGAGAAGCCAGTTGGGGCCAGAGGGAGAAGCCATTTCAAGGGCTGCCCGAGAAAAGTCGTCATCCGCCGCCCCCAAGAGTGGCGCGCGGTGACTTCGACGCAGGCGATTATTTTGTATAAGCTTCTTTCATTCAACAGGTTAAGTCTTTCTTCTTGTCGTATTCCAGGTCGCTGCCCCCATGCCCGCCCATAGAGATCTGTGCTGGTGTGGAGGATCGGCCAGTCAGTCGGTTGGCAAGATGCGTTTTTTTGGCAACTTGGGTGTTGACGAATTCATCCGCCAGGCTCTACATTGAAACTTCACAAGGGAAGGTTTCCCAGTGACATGCCTTATGTTGAGGTGCTACGCTTGCGGGGAGATGAGCTGAGTGTTGTTCTGCCAGAAAATGATGGAGGTCTGAATCCAATGAAGAAAACGATCACTACGTTAGCTGTCGTCGCGTTGTCCTTCGCGATCGCTATGCCGATAGCGCATGCGCAAAGCCCCGGTGTTGAGCCCGCCCAGCAGCTTGAGCTTGCCACGTTGCTCGCCAACCTGATGGGGCTGACCCGCACCTTGCCGGCTGCGCCCAGTTCTCATCAGATCT
>SLOV01000248.1 GCA_007132345.1 Kiritimatiellia bacterium | reverse complement strand
TAATAGTGAGGACGTCGTCGTTCTTTGTGAGGTTCAGGTGCTGCAAGGTGAGGCCAATGCGCCATTCGTCGGTCGCTTCCGTGCCGGAATTGCGGATTTCGAGAACGCCATGGATCGGAAGCCGGTCCTTCACAAAGAAATCCATGTCGACAAACCGCAGCAAATCGTCATCCACCCGTTCGCGGCGCACTTTCAGGTCGGTGTCCACCGTGAGGTCCGGGTGCGAGTTCATGCGGAAGACGCCCTTATAGAATTCGTTGTAGTCAAAAACCTCGCCTTCGCGGATGTTGCCCATGCGGCGCGCGAGCTGACGCGCGGTGAAGTGGCCGCGGTACGGTGTCTGTTCCTCCTCGCCCATCTTGTAGAAGGCCATTTCACCAACCCGGCCTTTGTCCACCGCGAAGACCAGGATGCCTTCGCGATAATCCGTCGGGGGCGTCCAGATGCGCGCGAGGTAATAGCCTTCCTGCACGAGTTCGCGGTTGTAGCGGCGCGCAATGGCCTGGATTTGCCGCTCGGTGAGCGTATGGCCGACCGTGTCGAATTCGATCCGCGCAACCATGTCCAAATCGTCGAGGAGGTCCCGGTCGCCCTCGATCCGCAGCTCCACAATATCGAACCCCGCCGCGACACGCCGGGCGCGTGCAGGCCGGGCGCGAGGCTCGGGATCGGTTTCGTCTTCATCGATTTCTTCGGCCTCTTCGGCCGGGGCGTCGGGCGCCTCGTCATCCGCGGGCTCCGCGTCATCGGGTGCCGGATCCTCTACCTCCTCGACAACGTTAACCGGCTCCTCGTCCAGATCGGCATCGAGGTCGTCATCCGGCTCTTCTACGGTGAACACAGGTCGCTCGGAGTCTGCTTCACGCACAGTACGCCGAAGCTGCTGCTGGGCGCCCCTCATTTCCTGACCGAGTTCCCCCGCGGCACCAGCCGCCTGGGCCAGCACGGCGCGTTCGGCCGCGAAGCCCTCCAGCGCGGCAACGCATGCAATCAGTAGTGCGGTCACAAGCCGCAACGCCCAACCTCCATGATTCGTTTTCAAGCTCGTGCCCTCCATGCCTCTCTCCCGGTTCCCGCGAAGCTTGTTGCCCGCCCTCTATGGCGCCGCGCTCGCCGATTGCACATCGGCCGGAGCTTCGTAAATGAGTTCGTACACCACGCGCGTCTCCGCATCGTATTCGTAATGCTTATCCGCATCCATGGAAAACTGCTCGCGCAAGGCGTCGAGAATGTTGCTCAACTCGATGCGCTTCTCCTGCACAATGAGTTGCAACGACCGGATCTGATCCGTGGTGATCTTCTTGGCACCCACCAGGCGCAGGAAAAGTTGCTCCGCCTCTTCGTCTTTGAGGCGACGCATCGGATTCTTTTCAAAAGCCGCCAGCGGGTCGGACGGATCAAAGGTCTCTGGATCTAGGTCCTCGCGCCCGCGCAGACTGAAGATGATGCGCCGCTCATTGTCATAATGATAGTTGCCCGTCGGGGAGACACCGAACTGCTTTTGGAGCCGTTCGTCGAAGGAGGCCAGCTCCATTTCTTTCTCACGAATCAGCCGACTCACCACCACCAATTCCTGCTCACGCAGTTGACGGCCGGCGGCCAACCGCACCAGTGCGTCGACAGTCTCCTGGTCGCGCAAGCGGTACATAGCCCGCTTTTCGGTCAGTTCGCCCCGTCCAGGCGCGGGTGTCGCCGGTGCCACCACCTGAGTGGGTGCCGTGTTCGGCTCGGGCAAAGGCGTCTCCGACGGGGCTGGCCCAATCAAAGTCGGCTCTTCGGCCACGGGCGGCGAGGCCGGCTCGGGCTCCGCGGCGCGCCGCCAGAACTGCGCCCGTGCGCATGGCGCCGACCCGATCAAAAGCAGTCCAACGATCCCCGTGGTTAAGAAGCGAGCCATTCACATCCCCTATCGTTATTGCGTGCGACACGCGTGCCCAACGTGCATTGGTAGCGAATCGGCCCGGTTCTGACAAGGATTTTCCCCGATTCTTTGCATTTTTCGCGCCCCCTCCTCCACGACAGTGGTTCGCTCCGAACTGGAGGGGCGAGTTATACGAGCCCGCCGGCGCTTTGCTATGGCGCCCGCCACCCGCACAGGTTACGTTGGGCCGCCCATCCCGAAACCCTCATGCCCCAGCAAATCGTCCATCTCGACACCGGCGCCGTCGTCGCCGCCCGCATCCGCCAGTGCGACACACCGGCCACGCGGGTGCGCGGGCTGCTGGGCACGCGCCATCTCGACGACGACGAGGCCTGCTGGATCGCCCCCTGTAACGCCATCCACACCTTCTTCATGATGATGTCCATCGACGTGGCCTTTCTCGACGAAGACCTCCGCGTCTTGAAACTCATTCCCGACATGACGCCCTTCCGGCTCTGCCTGCCTGTGCGCTGCGCCACCAGCGTGTTGGAAGGGCCGGTGGGCATGATCCAGCGGGCGGGCTTGAAAAAAGGCTCGCGCCTCGCCTGGGTCGAGGTGGCCGGAACGGACGTAACCTCTTTATGCACGGCGTCCCCCTGAAAAGGGAAAGACCGGTGTGTACGAGTAGGTGTAAGAGTAAGGGATAGGCATTCGAGCCTGAGACCCCCGCCGTTCCCGGAAGAGCCTCACTCCAGGTTCTCCGCGCCCCAGCGCTCCGCCATTTCGAGGCGCTCTCGAATCGTCGGATGGCTTGCCCCATACAGCCAGTAGGCCCATCTCGGCGCGTCGTAGGGCTCAAGATTGACCTTCGCAAGCTTCAACATGAGAGAGCGGAAACTCTCCGGGTCGCGTGTCAGCTCAAGGGCGTAGCGGTCCGCCTCCCGCTCCTCGTAACGGCTCACGACCCCTTGAACGGGGCGCAGCACCGTAGTCACCAGGTGCCCCGCCAGCATCACCTGCAGCAGCACAGAAAGAATGCGCCGCTCGGCCACAGGATGAACCCGCTGAAATCGGTAGACCAGGCCCAGCGTCAGCAGGCTGCCGAAGAGCCCGAAGAGCTTCCGAAACGGGATCACGATGTGGCGCGTCACGGCGTGCCCCAACTCGTGCGCCAGCATGACCCGCGCTTCTTCCGGGGTCAATTTGTCGATCAGCGTATCGGTGACCAGCACATACTCGCGGCCGATGCGCCCGGTCAGCGCCATGTTCACCCGCCGTGTACGCTCGCTTTCGTTCACCATCATCAGTTCCAGGTTCCGTCCCGTCTCCGCGGCCAGTCCTTCGAATGCCTCCCGGATCTCACCGGCGGGCAGCGGCGCCATCTCTTCCACCGGGTCGAGGGGGTAGGTCCTCGAGGCCCATTCGGGAAGTACCGAGAAGACACCGAAAAGAAACAGGGCCCCCACCCACCACCAGGAGCTTTTGAAAATGGCAATGAGGCAGAAGAGGATCAGCCAGCGGCCAAAGAAGAGCAACAGAGGCACCGGAGTGCCGAGCACCTTGTTGCGAAGCCACGTTTGCCAGACCATCTCCGTGATACCGAAATCGCGATTGCGCAGGAAGTGCACCCAGGACGAGGGGAAAAAAGCGAGCCAGATCAGGAGGAAGAAGGCGAACAAAAACCCGATACGCGCCGGCCAGCGCAGGTGACTCCCCCCATACTTCTCTTCAACGCGCGCCGCGACACCCGATAGAAGGACGACAAGCACCAGCAGGATACCGGCGAGCGAAGAAAAGAAGCGCCCCACGATCAGTGGGCGCAAATACCGTTCCGCCTGCTCGAACCCCTCGACCGCCTCCGCGGGCAGATCGTCCGGCAAGACCGGCGGCGAGACCGGCCACCAGACGGTGACGAGTTCGAGCAGCAACACGATCGGCAGCAGCACGACGAGCGGCCGGAAGAGCCTGGAGGGTGCGGTCGTCATCGAGCATCATTATGCTGTGTGCGTTTGGACTCGTCAAAGCCGCAGCCGAACAAGCGAACCTTGCGGCCCGCACGGATCGGGCCTATTCTGCCGCATGGCATCATGAACGCTTCAATTCGATCTATAGGGGGGATTGCACTTCCGTTGCTCCTCATGGTTCAGGG
>SLOV01000113.1 GCA_007132345.1 Kiritimatiellia bacterium | reverse complement strand
GCTGAATATCCGTTTCGACCATGCGGTTTCGTTGCGCCATGAACTCGTCCTCGTCCGGTTCGGGTTTTGCGCCGCAGGCTACGGCGCCACACAGTAACAGGCTCCCGCAGAACAGGGCCGCGATGAGCTTGCCGGAATGAATACGTTGAAGAATCGAAGTTGTTGCTTTCATAACGGCAGTATAGGGCGCACGTTGCAACGACGCAACCCCTAGAGCCGGCGCGGAATGCATATCGTTGCTGCGGGCAAGGATCGAAATCGCGGTGGTCATGGGAGGAAATGCAGGTTACGGCGTTGTTCATCTTCCAAGTGGAGGACCTCAGAAGTAGAGCTAAATGGAGCAGTTGAACTGCGCCAAGAGCGTGTCCCACCAAAATCCTATGTCAGCTCAGCTCGCCGGTAATGATTCGGCGCTCGGTCTCGCCTTCGATGCTGATGGCCAATTCGACATACGGCACCAGCGAGGATTCGGAGAGCTTGTGGCGCAAGAGTTCGTCCACCTGGAAGATCCCGGCTGAGTTCGCCAGTTTGATTTGAAGCCGCACCGGCTTTGTAGGCCCGGCCACGATACCGACCGACTCGACCGCCTGCGCGGAAACGGAGTGAATGTTCACTTCGCCTGCCTCGAAAGGAATACGGGATCGCCCGTGGGTCATGTCGGTGGCGTCCGCCACTTTTACCGCGCCGGCCTCAATGGTGAGGCAGCGTTCGTCGGCGTCGTGGGCGATAATGGCATGCAGCACGTCGGCCACCATGATGGTGAGCGCAGGCTCCTCGTAAATCTGGGCCAGGATCTGGCGCGCTTTGTGGTAGCCGATGAAGAGGCTGTAGCGCTCATGATTATCGCGATGAACGGAAATGCCCGTGTCGTGCAGGCAAGCGGCAAGCACGACAATCAACTCGGCGTCCTCATTGGTCAGGCCGTGGTCCTTCACCACGCTCGGCACCACGCCGCCCTCGACCAGCAACCGCAGAATCTTCAGGGCGGCGTTGGCCACGATGCGAATGTGCACCTCGCCGTGATCGCTGATCCCGCAACGCTCCATCGCGTTGACGTTTGCGGAGCGCCAGAGCTGGTTCAGTTCGGCATCCGCCTGGATCACCTGCACCAACTTCTTGAGCTTTTCGTTTTCTTTGACCGGAACCGTAAACGTTGTGCTGTCTCTCATCGTCACGCTCCCCTCCTTTCTCTAGATCGATCCTGTTGCGCCAACTCTAGAGGGCTGCACCGGGAAAGACAAGAAGAGCGGCAACCAACAAGAATCCTCGACAGGCGCCCGCCTAGCACCGAAAATCCGCCAACATTATGCGGCGATCGATTCCTTTTCTCGTTTTGTTTCTTCTGGCGGCCGGTTGCGCGCAGCGCCAGGCGGCCAGCCGCGGCGTGCGGCGCGATCCGGCCGGACCACTCCTCGTCTCGCCGACGCTCGCGGTCCTGGAGTTCGAAAACCGTTCGGGTTTCAGTGGGCAGTGGAACCTCGGCTCCGGGATGGCCGACATTCTGACCACGCGCCTTGTGGATAGCGGCCGTGTCACGGTGGTGGACCGGCGATCCATCGAGGAGGTGCAACGCGAACTGCGGCGTCAGGAAAACCGCTTCTTCCGGCGCGAAGGCGCTGCACAACAGGGGCGGCTCCGCCTCGCCCGCTACCTGGTGCGTGGGACCGTGACGGATTTCACCGTGACCGGCGACACCTCCGGCTGGTTCGCCTCCTCCGACGTCTCGGCACGCGCCCGCTCCTCCCGTGCCCGTGTGGCCGTGAACCTGATGGTGTCGGATGTCGAAACCGGAGAGATCATCAGTTCCGTCCAGAGCGCGGGCCATGCCTCCGGACGAGGCCTCGGCGGTGGCGCCCAGTACCGCTCCCTTAACTTTGGCGGCGATGCCTATTTCAGAACGCCGCTCGGGCGCGCGACGGAAATGGCCATCGACCGCGCCGTGCGCAGAGTCCTGCGCGACTTGCCGCCGATCTACTGGGAGCCGCTCGTGGCCGAGGTGGATGGGGCGCGCGTCATTGTAAACGGCGGGCGCAATGTGAAGCTGCAACCGGGCCAACGTTTCTCGGTGCACGAGGAGCCGCACCACGTGACCGACCCGCTCACGGGAGACGTCATCGATATCACGCCTGGCCGCGTGACCGGACGGATCGAATTGACGATCGTCAAAGACCTTTCTTCCGAGGCGCGCCTGCTCCAGGGCAGCGCGACGCGCGGGGCGCAACTGCGGCCGCTGCACACTCAACGATAGGCCCGACCCGAGAGAACAAAGAGCGCAGGCAATCCGTCAGCCCGCAGCGCCGGCTGGTTCCAACTCTTTCTTTCGCTCGGGTTCCGCTGCGTGCGCGGCATCGATGGCCTTCAAGACGCGCTCGGGCAGGAAGGGGAACTCGCGCAGGCGCGCGCCGGTCGCGTTGTAGATGGCATTGCCGATCGCGGGCGCCGGACCATTGATGCCGATTTCCGAAACGCTCTTCGCGCCGAACGGGCCGGTGTCTTCATAGCTGGGCACCAGGATCGTCTTGATGCGCGGTTTGTCGCGCAGGCAGTTGATGTGATAGTCCTGCAGGCTCGCATTGAGCATCTTGCCGCCGGGATCGAAGATATACTGCTCGGTCACCGCGTAGCTGATGCCGTTCATCACGGCGCCTTCCGTCTGGCCTTCGCAGAGTTTGGGATTGATCGCCGTGCCGCAGTCGATGGCCGCCACGTAGCGCAGCACCCGCACCACGCCGGTATAGGTGTCGACCTCGACTTCGGCAAAATGCGCCGAGAAGGGGGGCGGCGACTTGTGGGTGATATGCGAAGCCACATCCATGATCTGGAACTGGTCCTTCTCGTAGAGGGAGCGCAGCGCAATTTCGGGATAAGTGACCGAGCCGCTACCGTCTTTCGCGAACACGGTGGCCTCGCGCGCGTCGACTTCGTCGGGTTGCTTGTGAAGCATGTCGGCGCCGACCTGCAGAATCTGCTGCTTCACCTTGGCGGCGGCCTTGCGCACGGCTTCGCCGCTGAGATAGGTGGTGCTCGACGCATAAGCGCCAACGTCGAAAGGCGTCAGGTCGGTGTCGGATGCATAGGTGAGCATCTTGTCGACCGTGGTGCAGAGTTCCTCGGCGGCGATTTGGGCGAGGACGGTGTCGGCGCCGGTGCCGAGATCGGTCGCACCAAAGAGCAGGTTGAAGGAGCCGTCCTCGTTCATCTTGATCGATGCGGCGCCCATATCGATTTCGGGAATGCTCGAACCCTGCATCAGGCAGCACATGCCGAGGCCGCGCCGATAGCGGCCCGACTTGGCCGAGGGCGGGGTGCGCTCGTCCCAGCCGATTTCCGCCGCGCCGAGTTTGATGCAGTCGGAGAGGGCACAGCTTCCAATCAGCATTTCGACGCCCGCCTTGCCTTCGCCGAGCGCTTTGAAGACCGGCGAGCCTTCGCCTTCGCGAATGTGGTTCTTGAGCCGCAACTCGACCGGGTCCATGTCGATGGCGTTCGCCATGTCGTCGAGCTGACTCTCGACCGCGAAATAGGCCTGTGTGGCGCCGAACCCGCGATAGGCGCCACCGACGGGGAGGTTGGTGTAGACCACCGTGCCGTGGAAGTGGATGTGCTTCCAGCGGTAGAGCGGCAGCACCTTGCTGCCCGCGCAGCCGACCACGGGCAGCCCGTGCCCGCCGTAGGCGCCGGTGTTGCAGATGGCGTCCATGCCGATACCGGTCAGGGTGCCATCCTTGGTCATGGCCGTGCGAATGCGGAACCAGATCGGGTGCCGGGTGCGGCCGGTACGGAAATTCTCTTCGCGGGTCAGCTCCCAGAAACAGGGGCGCTTGGTGCGAATGGCCATGAGGGCGGTGACGTCCTCCATGAGCATCTCCTGTTTGCTGCCGAACCCGCCGCCGATGCGCGGCTTGATGATGCGGAACTTCTTCACGTCCATGCCGAGCGCCTGCGCCACGATGCGCCGGGCGTGGAAGGGCACCTGGGTGCTGGCATAGACCACCACACGGTTTGCCGAAT
>SLOV01000391.1 GCA_007132345.1 Kiritimatiellia bacterium | reverse complement strand
TGGTGCTCGACGTGGCCTTTAATGTAGTGGAGATCCCCTGGTTCGACAGCAGTGCGCGTCTGGACATCATCGCCAAGAACGTTTTCGACAAGGAATATTTCCATGCCGAACCGCGCGCGCCTTCGGTGGTGAAGCACCCGCAGGAAGGCCGCTACGTGGAAGTGCGTTTCGGGATCCGCATCTGAGGAACGCAGCGCATGCTGCCGGCTCGGTGAGCCGAGCCGCTCCAGGTTAATGTATATTGAATCAACATCCCCCGGGGCGCATGGCGTGAAGGACGAGCAAAGGAACTTGCCGGCTCGGTGAGCCGAGCCGCTCCGGGCGCATGGCGTGAAGAAGAAGCGTGCTCGGACCTGTAGGCACCTTATGGCGATGGCAGGGGTTTGCGCGCGACGAAGAATTCGTAGGCGTAATATGCGGAATCGCGACGGTGCATTTCGGGCTCCTGGGCGATCTGATCGAGAATTCGCAGCGCTTCGGCATCGTCCGCATAAGCACCGCACAATGCATCGATTCTGGCTTCCATGGGTGTGTAGAAGTCGTCCCACCACGCTTCGTCGGGCAAGGTGAAGTGGCCGAGCAGTTCGAAGCCCTGGCTCCGAATCGCTTTCAGGTTGTCATGCAGGAATCCCATGGTGGGATAGTCGGCATCGAAGGCTGCCCGAATTGCGGCGGGCGGGTCTTCTTTTCGCCAAACGGCATCCGTAAAGGCGAGATGCCCACCAGGACGTAGCAACGCGTGGCAGACACGGAGTGCGGGCTGGAGACCGATGTTGTAGAACGCGCCTTCCGACCAGATCAAGTCCTGGCTAGCGGCGGGTAGTTGCGGATTGGCCATGTCGCCGACGAGCGCCTGCACACGATGCGAGAGGCCCCGCTCGGCGATGGTGGTTTGCAGCCGCTGAATGAGTGGTGCATGGCTGTCGATGGCCACGATGGTGCCGGAGGTCAGCTCGGCAAGATGGAGGGTCTGTGCCCCGACCCCGCAGCCGAGGTCGAGAATCGCGGGCGCGTCTGGCAGGTCCCGGCAGAGGGCGAGGGCTCTTGCGGCGCAGGCGCGATTGCCGGGCCCCTGCCGGGGTAGATATTCGTAGACCTCGAAGAAGAGGTTCCAGAAACGGAGAGTGAGCGCCTTCATCACACAATGATGATCCCCCTTGTCCGGCTACTCCAACTTCTTCTTGGCTGGGCCCACTTCGCTCGATATTTCCCCATGGCGCTCCTTCAACACTGCCGTAACCAAAGCGCTTTCAAGAAAGCGCACTCCAAATCGGCTTCGAGACACTAGCCCCCCTTCATCGACGCCGTTTGCGGCTGCGAAGTTTTGTGCGGGTTCTTGCCTGCCCGCCGAAGCCTTGGCGTAGGTGGGAACCCGCTTTCCGTCGCGCCTTCTTGAAGGCGCACACGCACATTTCCTGGTGGATGGCGATAAGTCGCTGTAGAGCATCACAGATGGGCGAGGGGGCTCAGGTTCTATTGAAGCACGGCCTGGACGGCGGCGAGGACGTTGTCGTGAAGGAGGCCGTTGGTGGCGACGATGCCGGTGTTGTTTCGGAGGGTGCGCCCCAGGCTGTAGTCGAGGGGCTTGCCGTCTATGTCGGTGACACGGCCGCCCGCTTCCTCGACGACGACGCTGCCCGCGGCATGGTCCCAGACGCGCTCTTCGTAACCGACGCGCGTGGGCAGACGCAGATAGATGGAGGCGTCGCCGCGGGCGACGGCCCCGTATTTGCATTGGCTGTCGATGCGGAACGGGGGTTCGGTGACGCCGAGGTGAGTCGCAATGCGCGACGCATCGGTGTGCGAAGAGTGGGCGGCCTCGACCGATTCGCAGAATCGGGCGCGGGCCGGGTCGGTGAGGGCGGTCACACGCACGGGCTCGTCCGCGCCGCCTGCGAGCGGACGCATAAAGGCGCCTCCGCCACGGGTCGCGAGAAAGAGGCAGCCCACCGGTCCGTCAGGATCGGGGCCGATGGGGAGGGCGGGGCAGCCGAGCACGCCGGCCACGACTTCGCCAGCGTCGATGAGGGCGAGGGCAATGGCATATTGGTCCCGGCGCAGAAAGCCCTTGGTGCCATCGATGGGGTCCAGCACCCAGTGGCACCCGGTGGCACCGCCCGCATGGCCGCCACGGTCGATGGCGGCGAGCACGTCGGATTCGGAGAGGGCGGGTAGACGATTGCGGACGTGCCGGCAGACGCGTTCGAAAAGATGGGCCTGCGCCGGTTCGCGCAGTGCAGCGGCGTCTTCTTCGGCGAGGAGGGGGATCTCTGGGAAGGCCTCGGCAAGGAGGTGCGAAATGATGGCTTGCGCACCAAAATCCGCGACGGTGACGGGGGATTTATCCGTTTTGGCAAGGCTCTCGTCGGAATGGCGTTCCTGTTGCACCTCCATGCAGAGGTGCGCGGCTTCCGTTACGGCTTGAATGGCGGAATCGAGGGCATGGTCTGCATCGGGTATCATCGAGGTCCCCTGGGTTGAACGGGCGGGGAGCATGGCCGCCGGCCGCTCGCATGTCAAAGGCGAACGCCTGCCGGGTTGACTTCATGCGCCGTGCCCGTAAGATGCTGCCTCGTTTTACGGATGGGAGTGAATGTGGCAGTAGACTTCGACCAACTCTTAGTGCTTCAGGAATGCGATCGCCGTATCCGGCAGATCGCGAAACACCAACGCGATGTTCCTTTGCGGCAGGCCTCCATTCGGGAGCGGCTCGATTCGCACGAAAAGGCGTTGCACGATGCGCAGGAGAATCACAAAAAGCATATGCTGAAGGTGAAGGAGCTCGAGGGCGAGATCGAGGGGCAGAAACAGAAGATCGCCAAGCACCGCCAGCAGCAGATGAGCGTGAAATCGAACGACGACTATCGTGCGCTCGACCGGGAGGTCGCGACGACGCAGAAGGCCATCCGCCTGCTGGAGGACAGGGAACTTCTCGTGATGGAGGAGATGGAGCAGCTCGGCGTGCTGGTGCAGTCGCGGAAGGTGGAGCTGGGCAAAGAGGCGGAGGAGGTTCGTCTTGAGCTTGCGCGGTTGGACGAATTGCTGGAGGAGATCGGGGAGCAGGTCGAGGGTCTCAAGGAAGAGCGAAAGACCTTAATCGAGGGCATCGACCCGGCGGTGCTTTCCCGCTATGAGCGGATCATGAACCATCTGGGGAGTGACGCCATTGTGGGGGTGCAGGGCGGCGCCTGCGAAGGCTGCAATATGCGCCTCCCGCCACAGTTGGTGCACGATGCCCGCAAGAAGGATGCGTTGACGCTTTGCAACTACTGCGGCCGCATCTTATATTCTTCCGGTTGAGTAGTGGACGCCGCTGGGGCGTCGGCTCGTCATGGTTTGGTCGTGGCGCATGATCGCTCCGGGCCCGAAAGGGGCTGGAGAGGAAAGTCCGGACTCCACAGGGCAGGATGTCCCGCCGATTCCCGCGCGAGCGGGACGAAGACGGGAAGCCCTTTGCGAGATCGAAGGGAATGGAAAGTGCCACAGAAAAGATACCGCCTCGCGTTGCCTTCGGGCATGGCGGGGTAAGGGTGAAAAGGTGGTGTAAGAGACCACCGGGTTCCAACGAAAGGCGGAATCGCAGGGTAAACCCCATCTGGAGCAAGATCAAATAGGGAGTTGGAGGCGGCCCGCCTCGACGCCGCGTGCGGTGTTACCCGTCGGCAACGACGGGCAAGACTCCGGGTTGATCGCATAGACGAATGATCATGACCTCCCTCGGGGGGTGACAGAATCCGGCTTACCCGCCACGGCCTGACGATGACGAAGCAGTAGGAACGCGCGACGTGAGAATGAAGACGAACCGATGATGCCGCGGGAACGCCTGGAAAAAGTGGTGGCCTGGATGCCGCATGCCCTCTGGCTGCTGTTCGTGCTGCTGGCCGTTTACTACGGCGCACGCTGGTTAACGCTGCCGGCGACCGACGGCACAGGCCCCGCGTTGCCGGCACCGATGGCATGGGCGAAGCCGACCCTGCCCGAGCCGGAGGCCTGGCGGGTCTTTGTGGGAGACGCGACCGAACCGACGCCGAGCCGGGGCGCCCTGGCCGCGCGCTACCGGCTGGCCGGCACCTTTATGCTGACCGCCCGCGACGGGGCCGATGGGGAGTTGCGCCGGGCCGTGCTGGACGATCTCGACCGGCAGCGGCAACTCATGGTTTCGGAAGGGGAACAGTTTGACGGCGTTCGGGTTGTCCGGGTCTATATCGACCGGGTGACCCTCCGCGATCAGGACCGTGAAGAGGATTTGTGGCTCAGCTTTTCCGGCGTTGCCGATCCGGTCGCCTCCGCGGCGGGCGCGCGTCCGGACCGGGAGTTGCGCTGGGATGAACGAATCATTGAGTCGAATCGGTGGGGCAATCGAATCGGGGACCACCGCTGGATTCTGCACAAAGACCAGTTGGTGCGGTATTACAACGATGTCATGAACGACCCCGAGCGCTTGGCCAACCTCTTTATTTCCATGCGGCCCGTCATCGCGCGCGAGGACGGGATCGACGAGATTACGGGCTACGTCCTGCGCCCGCGCGGCGAGCGGGCGTTCTACGAAGGCGTCGGGCTGCGCGAGGGGGACATTGTCCGGAAAGTGAATGCCATGCGCATGACCCGCCAGGAGCGGGCCGAGTATTTCATTCGCGAATTCATGGAAGGCCGCCTGGATGCGGTCGTGATGGATATCGAGCGCGAGGGCCGCGAAGAGCAACTTATCTATTATCTGCGCTGACCAGCAAGGCTCAGTCGACCGAGGCGGAGTCCATTTCGTAGAGGTACCGCTTGACCTTGCTGGTGGAGGTCTTCTCGAATTCTTCCATGCGCACTTGCACCTTGCGCGGCCGTTTGTATTCCGAAAGATCGCGGGTCACACGCCGCACTTCATCGCGTACGCGGGCCATGAGTTCAGCATCGGTAAAGGCCCGTCCGCGCCGACGCGCGTCATGGTCGAACTGTTCGAGGTTCGGCACCACAATGAGGCCCACGCGCTCGCCGACTTTATCGGTGGGCTCCTGGTAGCCGAGCACAAGGGCTTCCAGTAGATAGGGGCTCTTGAGCACCTGCACTTCGACCTCTTCCGGGTAGATGTTCTTTCCTTCGCGATTGACGATGAGGCTCTTCTTCCGCCCGGCCAGCGTGATGTAGCCCTCGTCATCGATACGGCCCAGGTCCCCGGTGTAGAGCCAGCCGTCGCGCAGGACCTCGGCGGTGGCTTCGGGGTTACGGAAGTAGCCCTTCATGATGTTGGGGCCGCGCGCGGCTAACTCGCCTACACCCTGCTCGTTGGGATCGACAATCCGGATCTCGACACCGCTCAGCGGCCGCCCGATGCTGCCTGGCTTGGGCGCGTCCGGCGGATTGAGCGTCAGGACGGGGGCGGCTTCGGTAAGGCCGTACCCCTCGACAATAGACACGCCGAGGGCCTGGTAGCCGCGCAGGATGTCCGGGTCGCATGGAGCCCCACCGGTGACGACGATGCGCAACTTGCCGCCAAGCTGGGCGCGAATGCGACGTCGGATCGGCCCACGGAGCCCGAGCGACCACATCAGCCAGGCGGTGCGATTCTGGCGCAGCTTTGCGAAGATACGCTCATACATTTTCTCGATGAGCAGCGGAACCCCGATGAAGGCAGTAGGAGAGACATCGCGAATGTTCTCGCCCACGGTGCGGAGGCTCTCGACCAGACTGATCGAGGAGCCGCAGGCGAGGGGCAGCAGAAGGTTCCCGGTGAACGCGAAGGCGTGGTGCATCGGCAGCACGAGCAGGAAGTTGTCATCGCCGGTGATCGGCCAGGCGCGTCGGCAGGAGGCCACGTTGCTCGTGAAGTTGCCGTGTGTCAGCATCGCGCCTTTCTGGCGACCCGTCGTGCCGGACGTGTAAATGAGCGAGGCCACGTCGTCGTCGCCGGGTTCCACGCGGTCATAGAAGGCCTTTGCCCCGGCTGCGCCTTCGGCGGCCTGCTCCATGGCGGCCGCGAGATCGGTATAGGTGACGGGTGCCTTGGCGGATGCCAGATCGAGGGCCTTGCCGCCATTGAGAACGAGCACATGTTCCAGGTCCCGAAGCTGATGGTGCCGCTCTCGAACCAGCGGGTACTGGCGTGCGCCGCAGAAAAGGATGCGCGCCCGCGAATCGGTGAGGATATGGGCCAGTTCCAGCTCCTGCAGCTTTGCATCGATCGGCACGGCGATGGCGCCACTGCCCACAATGCCGAAGTAGATCGCGGCCCACTCCATCGAATTGTCGGCAAAGAGCCCAACACGCTCACCGGGGCGTATCCGGAGCCCCCCGAGCAGTTCGGAAACGGTGCGGACTTTTTCGAGAAAGGCCCGATAGGCGCAGGTTTGCCACTCGCCGCCGCTCTTGTAGCGAAACGCAACGGCGTCTCCGCGGCTTTCTACAGAATCTGCAAGCAGTTGTTTCAGGTTCATGGCGGTCTCGTCCCCGATGGGGCTGTTGCACGGGGAGTGTTAGCAGAAAGGAGCGGGTTTAGGCAAATGCTTCGGCAAAGATTGCCTTCCGCTGGCGAACCGATTACACCGGAGAGCTTCGGAATGGGCCCGGAGGAGCAGGGAGGATCACAATGCGGCGAAAGATTCGAATGGGAATGGTGGGCGGCGGGCCCGGCGCGTTTATTGGCGCCGTACACCGCATGGCGGCTCGGCTTGACGGGCAGATCGAACTCGTGTGCGGCGCCTTCAGCGCCAACCCAAAGCGCGCCCGCGCCGCGGGCCGCGAGCTGCTGCTGCCGGCCGAACGCGTCTATGCCAGCTTTGAGGAGATGTTCGCCAGCGAGGCGGCGCGTCCAGAAGAGGACCGGATGGACTTTGTCTCGATCGTCACGCCAAACCACCTGCACGCTCCCGTGGCCGTGGCGGCATTGAAGAACGGCTTTCACGTCTTGTGCGACAAGCCCATGACGGTGAACGTCAAGGAGGCGCGCGACCTGGCGCGGCGCGTGAATAAATCGGGGCTATTGTTCGGGCTCACGCACAACTATACCGGCTATCCCATGGTGAAGGAGGCACGGCATCGGGTACATGCCGGTGAATTGGGAACCATTCGCAAAATCATGGTGGAATACCCGCAGGGCTGGCTGGCGACGCGCCTGGAGGGCACCGGCCAGAAGCAGGCCGACTGGCGCACCGACCCGGCACGCGCGGGAGCAAGCTGTTGCATGGGCGACATCGGCACGCATGCGGAGAACCTTGCCGAGTATGTGACCGGTCTGCGGATTGAATCTTTGTGCGCGGATCTCTCCACGTTTGTGAAGAAGCGCGTGCTGGACGACGACGGCTCGGTGTTGCTCCGCTTTCAGGGCGGCGCGCGCGGCGTGTTGACGGCAAGCCAGATTTCGGTTGGAGAGGAGAACGGGCTGCGCCTGCGCGTTTATGGCGAGAAGGGCGGGCTGGATTGGCGGCAGGAAGAGCCGAATACTCTGGCGTTGCTTTATCCCGATCAGCCGCGCCGCCTATTGCGCGCGGGAGCGGGCGATGCGAACCTGTGCGAGGCGGCGCGCGCTGCCTGCCGACTGCCGCCTGGCCACCCCGAGGGTTTCATTGAAGCGTTTGCCAATTTATATACTGCTTTCGCCGCGGCGCTCGACGCACGCTTGTCCGGGGCGACCGAGACGGTACCCGACGTGCCGACCGTCGAGGATGGCTTGCGCGGGATGCTCTTCATTGAGACCGTGGTGAAGAGCGCGGCCGGCAATGCAAAATGGGTGAAGATGCCCGCGTCTTGAGCGGTGAACTGAGCAGGAGGAGAGGAATCATGATTCGCGTAACCGTTTGGAACGAGTTCTGGCATGAAACGCGGCACGAAGCCGTGAAGGCGGTCTATCCGGAGGGCATTCATGCGGTCATCGCCGACGCCTTGCGGAAGGAGCCGGACTTGGAGGTGCGTACGGCCACGCTCGACGAGCCGGAACACGGCTTGACCGACGACGTGCTGGAATCGACGGACGTGCTGACGTGGTGGGGCCACATGGCGCACGATCAAGTCTCCGACGAGATCGTGAAGAAGGTGCAGCATCGGGTGCTTTGCGGCATGGGGCTGCTCGTGCTGCACTCGGGCCATTTCGCGAAAATTTTCCGGACCCTGATGGGCACGCGCTGCTCCCTGAAATGGCGCGAGGCTGGAGAGAAAGAGCGCCTCTGGAATGTCGAGCCGGGCCATCCCATCACGCAGGGCATCGGGGAGTACTTCGAATTGCCCGCCGTGGAAATGTATGGAGAGCGCTTCGATATCCCGCACCCGGACGAGACCCTCTTCATCTCCTGGTTCGAGGGGGGCGAAGTCTTCCGAAGCGGCTGCACCTGGCGGCGCGGGCACGGCAAGATCTTCTATTTCCGGCCCGGCCACGAGACGTTCCCGATCTATTACGATGCAAACGTGCAGCGTGTGCTGGTGAACGCTGTCCGGTGGGCGGCGCCGGTCTGCATCGTGCCCTATCCCGGCGCGCCAAACTGGGCACCGCTGGAGCCGATCCAGGAAAAGCTCAACCCGTATGGCAAGGCTGGTGTGGTGCAGGACATCGAATAGATGAAGACGATACGAATCGGTATCGTGGGCACCGGCGGGATGGCCAATGGTCATGCGGGCCAGTATCGCCGCATTCCGCGCGTAAAGTTGACCGCCTGCTGCGACATTGATCGGCAGCGCGCCGAGGACTTTGCCGCACGGCATGAAATCCCGCATGTGTTCACGAACCCGTTGGATCTATTCGATTCGGGGCTGGTGGACGGCATTTCGAATGTTACGCCTGACACCGTGCACGCCGAGGTGGCGATTGCCGCGGCGCGTGCGGGTGTGCATCTCCTGAGCGAGAAGCCCCTTGCCATGAGTGTGGAGGAGGGGCGCGCCATGGTGCGGGCGGTTCGCAAGGCGGGCGTCGTGAATATGGTGAACTTTTCGTTCCGCGACTCCAGTGCCTTGCAGGAGTGCGCCCACCGGATTGCCAAGGGCGATATCGGGCGCGTCATGCATGTGGAGGGCAGCTATCTGCAGGCCTGGCTGCCCTCGAAGGTGTGGGGCGACTGGCGCACAAGGACCGCGTTCCTGTGGCGCCTCTCGACGCAGCACGGCAGCATGGGAACGCTGGGGGACATCGGCTGTCACCTGCTCGACGCCGTCGGTTTCGTTGGGGGCGACATTGCGGAGATCTCCTGCCGCCTGATGAACTTTCACAAAGGCGTGCCCCGAAATCGAATGGGGGAATACCGCCTCGACGCCAACGATAGCTTCTCCGCCACGCTCCTCTTTCGCCACGGCGGGCTGGGTGTCGCGCATGCCACCCGCTGGGCCACGGGCCAGACAAATTCGCTGGCACTACGGATTTACGGCGACATTGGCGGCATTCGAATCGATCGGGACCGATCCATGGATGAGTACGAGATCTGTGCGGGCAAAGATGTCGATACCTCTACCTGGCGCACCGTGAAGGCGCGGCGTGCACCCAATACCTATCGCCGCTTCGTCGATGCGATTCGCAATGGCGCCCAGGAGGCATCCGACTTTGTCAATGGCCTGAAGGTACAGGCGTACCTGGAGGCCTGCATGGCCGCCGACACATCCGGCGGTTTCGTCAAGGTGCGACTGCCCAGCCGATGAGGCCGTCGTTTCGCATCGGGAATCGGTTCACATCTCGAATCGAATGTGCCATCTTCCCCCGACGCCAGCGCGCGCAGATGAGCTGTGTACGCTTTCTTCTGGCGGATGGAACATCTTATGGCAACGACGGATCGTGATCTTTACATTTCGCTGATCAGCATTCACGGCCTGATCCGCGGCACGAATTTGGAGCTGGGCCGGGACGCCGATACCGGCGGCCAGGTGCTCTATGTCGTCGAGTTGGCGGAAGCGCTTGCCCGGCAGCCCGGCGTGCGCCAGGTCGACCTGGTCACACGGCGTGTGGTCGATCCGGCGGTGGATACGGACTACGCGGAGCCCTTCGAGGAGATTTCGCCGAAACTGCGCATTGTCCGTATCGATGCGGGGCCAGAGAAGTATATCGCCAAAGAGCAGCTCTGGGACCATGTCGACAGCTTTGTCGATCACCTCTTCGATTTCTACCGCGAGCGGGACGAGTGGCCCGACATTCTGCACAGCCACTACGCCGATGCGGGCTATGTCGGAGCACGCCTTTCCAGCCTTTCGGGCGTGCCGCTGATTCACACCGGCCATTCCCTTGGGCGCGTCAAACGGCAGCGTTTGCTGGCAGCGGGCCTGTCTAACGAAGAGATTGAAGCGCGTTACAACATGGTGCGCCGCATCGAAGCCGAGGAACTGGCGCTCGCGGCGGCGGAACGAACGATTACGAGCACGCATCAGGAAATCGAAGAGCAATACGAACTCTACGACTACTACCAGCCGAAACAGATGCGGGTCATTCCGCCCGGCACGGACCTTCGCGTCTTCGTGAAGCCGCAGGGGGGTGAGTTGGACACGCCGCAGTTCCTGAACCTGCGCAGGCACCTCCGCGATCCTGCCAAACCGATGATCCTGGCTTTGTCCCGGCCGGACCCACGCAAGAACCTTGCGAAGCTGGTGGAGGCCTATGGCGGGAACAAGGCCCTTCAGGAGCGTGCCAACCTGATTGTGATTGCCGGCAATCGCGAGGATGTCGACGACCTGGAAGAGGGCGCCCGCGATGTGTTTTACGAACTGCTCCGCGCCGTCGATCGATATGACCTGTACGGACGTGTCGCGTTGCCTAAGCAACACAACCGTGACGATGTGCCGGTCTTCTATCGCATTGCCGCTGCAACGGGCGGGCTCTTCGTGAACCCCGCGCTCACCGAGCCCTTCGGTTTGACCCTGATCGAAGCGGCCGCCTCCGGGTTGCCGGTGGTCGCCACCGCCGACGGCGGACCGCGCGACATCCTGCGGAATTGCAACAATGGGTTTCTCGTTGACCCCCTCGATGCCGGTGCCATCGGCGATGCGATCCTGAAACTGCTTAGCGACAAGGAACTCTGGCATGCCTCCGTGGTCAAAGGGTTGCAAGGCGTGAACGAGCACTACTCCTGGGATGCACATGCAAAGCGCTATCTCCAGTTGATCCGCCCCGTAGCGGAGCGTTCGGAACCGCTTGTTCGGGAACCGGTCGAGCGGCGTGAATCGCTCTACTACGACCGCGCCTTTGTCAGCGGCCTGGATCAAAACCTCATCGGCGATCCCGAAGCATTACAGTCGTTGGTTACCGTCCTGCGGCGCCAGCGAAAGAGCACCGCGTTCATCGTCGTGAGCGGGCGGCGCCTAGATTCCGCGCTCAAGCTGATGAACGATCACGATATCCCCGATCCCGATATTCTCATCACCAGCGGCGGCACGGAAGTCTATGCCTTCCCGGAACTCTCCGCCGATGTGGTCTGGTCGCGTTACATCGATCACCAGTGGGTCCCGCACAAAATCCGCCAGATTCTAGACGAGAAACCCGGCCTGGAACTGCAGCCGAAAGTGGAGCAAAGCCGCTTCAAAATCAGCTATTTCATCAACCCCGAGATTATCAACAGCGACGAAATCCAGCGGCTGCTGCTGCAGGAAGGCCTCTCGGCGCATGTCCTGGTTTCTTTCGGACAATTTCTGGACATCATGCCAGCACGCGCGTCCAAGGGGTTAGCGCTCCGCTATGTGGCGGATCGCTGGAACATCCCCCTTGGCCGGGTGCTCGTGGCAGGCGGTTCCGGCGCGGATGAGGACATGATGCGCGGCGAAACATTGGCTGTGGTCGTTGGCAATCGCCACCATGAGGAACTGTCCGGTCTCGTGGACGTAGATCGCATCTATTTCGCGAGCAAACCTCTCGCCGGCGGTATCCTGGAGTCCTTCGACTACTACGATTTCTTCGGCGCCTGCAAAGACCCGAAAGCGGGGAGCGTGGATGATGGCGAATAGTGCGTTGCTTCTCTGCACAGACATGGACGGCACCGTGATCCCCGACGGCCGCCACCCCGAGGCACCCGACGCGCGCCCGGCCTTTGCCGCGTTCTGCGCCCAACCGCACGTCACGCTGGTCTATGTGACAGGCCGCGACCGGGGCCTTGTGCAAAAGGCCATCGCCGAATTCTCGTTGCCGCTCCCCGACTACGCCATCACGGATGTCGGCAGCATGATCTACGCCGTGCAGGACGGCGCCTGGACAGAATGGACGGCCTGGAACGACGAACTCGCGCGCGACTGGGCGGCGATGGACGGGACGGGTATTGCCCGGCTTTTTTCGGAAATCCCAGGGCTCCGGTTGCAGGAAGAATCGAAACAGAACCTGCATAAGGTCAGCTTCTATTTTGATGCGGCCACGAACAGAGAGCACCTGAGGCAGACCGTCGAGAAGCAACTCGCAGACCTGAACCTACGCTGCAACTGCATCTGGAGCGTCGACCCTGTCTTGGGCTACGGCCTGCTCGACCTCCTCCCGAAGGGCGCGAATAAGCTGCTAGCAATCCGTTTCCTGCAGGAGCGGCTCTCTGTCGGTCAGGAGGACGTGGTCTTTGCAGGAGACAGTGGCAACGATATGCAGGTTTTCCATAGCGAGATCCGCTCGATCCTTGTGGGCAACGCCGATGAGGAGGTTCGACAAGAGGCCGTTGAAGCCGTCACGCAAAGTGGTCGATCGAACCTGCTCTACTGTGCACGGGGCTTCTATGCCGCAGGCGTCCTGGAAGGGATCCGCCATTATCAACCGCATGAACGGATGGAGGAGGGGAGATGAGTACCCTGTTCGTTTTTGGCGAAGTTCTTTTCGATTGTTTCCCGGACGGCACCGAAGTACTTGGCGGTGCACCGTTCAATGTCGCATGGCACTTGCAGGCGTTGGGCAATCGGCCACGCTTCATCTCCCGCGTGGGACGCGACACGCACGGCAGCGAGATTCGTAGCGCCATGGAGAAAGCGGGCATGTGCCTGGCCGATTTGCAGGAAGATGCCTCGCGACCCACCGGCCGGGTACGCATCGAGATCGAAGACGGCGAGCCCCGCTACGACATCGAAGCCGATGCGGCCTATGATTTCATTGCCGCCTCGGATGTGCCGAGTGCCGCGCCGGGCGACATCGTCTACCACGGCTCGCTGGCGTTGCGCAACGAGGTGTCCCGGTTGGCCTTCGAGCGGTGCGCGGCGGAACCCGGCGCCTCGGTTTTCGTCGACGTGAACCTCCGCCCGCCCTGGTGGCGGCGAGAGGAGATTGAGGCCATGCTGATGCGGGCGCGGTGGGCCAAAATGAACGAGGCGGAGCTTCATGCACTCGGTTTCGATGCAGAGAGCCTCAGCGAAAATACGCGTCGCTTTCACGAGCGGTTTCCCGTCGAGCAGCTCATCGTCACGCGCGGCGCCGAAGGCGCAACGGTCAGCACTAGGGACGGCACGGTACATCGGCGTTCACCCCCCGCGCCGGAGCGATTTGTCGATGCAGTCGGCGCAGGCGACTCCTTCAGCGCCGCCTATTTGCACGGCCTGCGTGCAGGCTGGCCAATCGAGCGAACCCTGGATGTTGCCCAACGGCTGGCCGCCATGGTTGTCTCCATTCGCGGAGCGACACCCCCCGATCCCAGTTTTTACGACACCCTTCTCTAGAGGACTCAACTCGCCATGTACGAACAGGTTTCACACTCACTGCTGAACGACATTCTCAACCGACTCAAGGAGGAGATCAGCGAACAGGATCTCCGCCACTTCTACACACGGCTCGGCGCGAACTTCTATGCGATTCATGAGCTGTTTCATCGCCTCTACGGGCGGCGCCCCGACTTCGTGGCGCAGGCGCAGCGTCTGGTGGAGACCATGGCGCGTCAGTATATCCGGCGACCAGAGGCCTTGCGCGAACTGGATATCGAGCGGGAACGGGACCATAACTGGTTCCTCCACCAGAAATGGGTCGGCATGGCCCTCTATTGTAAAGGGTTTGCCGGAACGCTGGGCGGTATGCGGGAGCGACTCGCATACTTTCAGGAACTAGGCGTCAATCTGGTCCACATTATGCCCCTCATGCAATGCCCGCCGGGCCGAAGCGACGGCGGGTACGCCGTGAGCGACTTCCGTGCCGTCGAACCGGAAGTCGGCACGCTGGAGGATTTGCGCGCCCTGGCCGATGACATGCGCGCACGCGGCATTCTTCTCACGCTGGACGTTGTACTGAACCACACCTCCGATGAGCACGAGTGGGCCAAACGCGCGCAGGCCGGTGAGAAGAAATATCAGGATTACTACTATACCTATGCCACGCGCAACGTTCCCGACATGTTCGAGCAGAGCATGCCCGAGGTCTTTCCGGAAACGTCGCCGGGCAACTTCACCTGGAACGAGGCCATGAAGCGGTGGGTCATGACCGTCTTCAACGATTATCAGTGGGATCTGAACTACAGCAATCCCGATGTCTTTATCGAAATGCTGGATATCATTCTCTACTGGGCGAACCAAGGGGCCGATATCCTCCGACTCGACGCCGTCGCCTTTCTCTGGAAGAAGATCGGTAGCACCTGCCAGAACGAGCGCGAGGCGCATCTGATCCTGCAATTGCTCAAAGATTGCAGCCAGGTCACCGCGCCCGGTGTGCTGTTCATCGCGGAGGCAATTGTCGCGCCGGTCGAAGTCATCAAATACTTCGGTGAAGACGCTGTGATCGCGAAGGAATGCGAAATTGCCTACAACGCAACGCTGATGGCCCTCATGTGGGACGCCGTGGCCACGAAGAATGCGAAACTTTTGAAGGAGGGCATCTCCAGCCTTCCGGTCAAGTTGGAACGGGCGACCTGGCTGAACTATGTCCGCTGCCACGACGATATCGG